>DPWF01000117.1 GCA_003526435.1 Chitinophagaceae bacterium
ACAGCTTCAATGGTTGGAGGCTGATTATCAATCACTGTTACATACTGTGAAGCTGTATCAGTATTACCATTAATATCAGTAATCGTCCAGGTTACTTTTGTAGTACCTATTGGGAAGAATGTACCCTGAAAATCTTTTGTTACAGAAGCTGTATTACCACATGCACTGTATGTTTCAGGAGTTTCAAGTGTTACTGTTCCACCGCAGGCATCTGCATCATTCACCACACTATGGTCAAATAATGGGCGAACAAAAGTTGCGAGTCCTGAAAATCCATTGGCCATGGGTAGTGTATTACCCAGTGCTGCATTTACTGCTGTAGCCTGAACTGTATCCCTATAGATAAAATAAGTTCCTGCATTGCCGGCAATATTGCCAGCAATAAAACCGGTTCCTCCACCGGGAAATGCATTTGACTCAAGCACGCCATAAATGGTATTTGGTACTGCACCGGTTAAGGGGTCCTGATCGAAGAAGAATATATGTGTGGCTTTTTCACCCAGGTTCCTGTTGTAAAAAGTATTACAACTTACAGATGTGGCATTGCCTCTGGTTCTTAAACTCGAACCTGTTGTTGTAACACCATCAAAAATATTACCCGATATGAACGCACCAATTACATCAATCGTTACCTGTGTATTACCCTGGTAACAACCGGATGCACTGTTATACCCGCCAGTGGTGCCAATGATTCTGTTATTGGTAAAAGTTACATTCTTTGAATTGGTGACCGTGTTACTTCCACCCAAAACCACCAGTTGTCTTGGCACGTTATTACCCGCAGTAAACTGCGTGCTGGAGCCACAACCTCCCGGTTCTGCTCCGGTAAATGTTTTACCCGAGAACGTATTTTGGTTGATGATGATATTGTCTATCGCTGTATTGAAATTAGAACCAATACCATGTTCACCATTGGCGACAATCTCGTTGCCTTCTATTTTGATGTTGGTATGACTTCCCAACAAATAAATGGCTCCGGTTTCAATCTGTCCATTACTATCAAAACCAGTAATCGTAAATCCTTTACCGGGAGCACCAATAGTAACATTATTTATTCCTGATGTAAGTGCAATTGTATGCTGACCTACAACTGATGATTGAATATGTGTTACTCCGGATCCGCCCGTTGAAACCAGGCTGATACCTTGTTTATTGATATTGAGATTACCCGTATAAGTTCCCGGGGCAACAATAATTTTACCACCCGCTGCTACTCTTGGAACAGCCTGTGTTATTGTGTTATACGGATCGCGAACGGATCCGTTTTTAGTGGCACTTGCATAAGAAGCGTCGACATATACAATAGATAATACCGGAGCGCCGTATGAGCTGTGCTGGTTTTCTATGTTGGCATTATTATTTGCCGCGCTAACTGCGGCAATATCAGTGTACTTATTAGTGGCAGCATTCAGGATGGCAATATCATAATAATTGGCTGTTGCGCCCGACCCCCACTGGTTACCGGTAAAGCTTACGGCACAATCTGATAACACAACCCAGCCACGGGTACCATATACACGGTTATTGGTTATGACACCAGACACATTATTATTAATATACCCTGGTTGACGAAGATTATATATTGTGTTATCATGCACATTCAGTCCGGTAAGTCCACCAGATATTTCGAGAGCCCTGGAAACATTACCACCGGTCATGGCATATTGCCCACTGATGGTACATCCTGCCAGTTCAAAATTACTGGCCTGCACACCAATGAGGTTATGGTTGGGAGAATCATCTGTTTTGGTAATGATGAGGTTACGGATAGACACTTGTGGTGCCGTCACCAAAAAAAGATAAGTTCCTCCACTGGTTTGAATGGTTACTGAGCCCGGATTGCCTTGCGGCTGAAGTGTAACCGATTTATTCAATTGAATGGTGGTAGTTTGAACATAGGTTCCAGCACCTATATGAATAATATCGCCGGATGCAGCAGCAGTTACCGCTGCGGCTATACTTGCTTTTGCTGTTGCCGGACTCAATCCATCGTTCAGATTATCCCCACCGGAGGCTGAAACGTAGTAATTCGTTTGGGCCGTTGTAGTGATACTGAATAATACAATGGATAGAAGGGTGAGGAAAATGCGTAATTTTTTTTCCATACGTTTTCGTTTTGGGGTTAGTTAGGGTTACAAAACGCTAATAATCAATTGCATATTAACTGTTAATTCAATGTGGAAAAAACGGTATTTTTTAATAAAACCCCGGTGTTTTCACCGTAGTGTTCTGGGAAGATGAAGGGGTTATGAACAGGCAGATTTATACATTCTGTTCATTTTTTACATGGTTTTAGTCTACAAAAAAGAAGGGAAACAAACGATTATTTCAAAAAAAATAACTTGTAACAATAACATTTTATTTAAATTATACATAATATAAAATAAAATTTATCTCTTTTTTTGATCGCATTAATCTTTTATTAACATTTACACCTATTAAAGCAGCACTTTTACCCGCTGGTGGTCTTATTTAAGGTGCTGGTACTTCGATGAGGCCTTTAGAAAAACTGACGTAGAAAGATGCAGATGATTCCCTGTAACAAATTTCATTGCAGCGAGCATTGATGTTATGTATCATTCAAATTTATGTTTTAGCCAAGCAGGAATCCCGAAAAGGGGGTATCAATCAGTATGAATGTTGAAACAAATGACCATAGTTATATCAAAAATTTTCCATCACCTAAACAAACAAAATGTACCCACTACATTTTATGAAACAAGCCTAAACTTTTAAAAATTGGAACAAATGAGAAAACTTGTATCACTACTGACGGTGCTTATGCTTTTTACAGCAGCAGCATTCGCTCAAAACAAAACTGTTACCGGTAAGGTAACAGAATCGAATGGTACACCTATTTCAGGTGCTACCATCAGTGCCAATGGCAAACCAGTTGGCGCCACCAGTGCAAGTGGCGACTTTTCGGTTGCTGTGNNGCACTTCCTGTAAGGGTTACCAACGGCCACCACTTCTATTGTGGTTACTTCTATCGGTTATAATGACCGTACGGTAACCCTTACAGGAAGTGCTTTATCAATCACCTTAACTACAGCAGATGCTAACAGCGTATCTGAAGTTGTTGTAACAGGTTATACCAGCATCCAGCGTAAGAAATTCTCTGGAGCCATTGCCAATGTTTCTACCCAGGAGGTAAAGAAACAACCTTTCGGTTCATTCGACCAGGCCCTTCAGGGTCAGGCTGCGGGTGTTTCTGTAGTGGCAAACTCTGGTCAGCCTGGTGCAAACGCAGTTGTTCGTATCCGTGGTAATGGTTCAATCAGTGGAGGTAACGTGCCATTATATATTATGGATGGTATCGAAATTAACGCTGCTGATTTTTCAAGCCTTAACCAGGGCGATTTTGAACGCGTTGAACTGCTGAAAGATGCGGTAGCAACTGCTATGTACGGTTCACGCGGTGCCAACGGCGTAATCGTAATCACTACCCGTCGCGGTCGTGCAGGAACACTGCAACTGAACTATGATGCTCAAGTGGGATGGAGCACATTGCCTGAAGATCGCCTGGTGATGATGAACAGCGATCAGAAAATTACCTATGAATTACAACGTGGTAACCCTTATGGCTGGACAACTGCTGAAGCAGACAGTTTACGTAAAGTAAACTTTAGCTGGAAAGATGCCCTGTTTCAAACAGGTATGACACATCAGCATATGATCAGTGCCAGCGGTGGTAGTGCAACCAGCAAATTCTTTGCATCATTATCTTATATGGATCAGGAAGGTATCGTTCAAACAACTGGTTTAAAACGTTATACTGCCAGAATCAATGTAGATAATACTATTAAAAACTGGCGTTTTGGTATTAATCTCCAGGCTGGTTTCTCTAAACTGAAGCAAACAGCAGAGGCCAACACAACGATCAGTTCTCCGTTGAACGCAATACGTTGGTCAAACCCATATGAAAGAGACAGAGACCCAAGCACAGGAGATTTTCAGCAATTTGGTGGTCCAGGTTATTTAACTTCTGGTCAGCCAAATGGTGCGATGGAATTGTTCCTGGATTACAATAATTCTATTCAGTTGAAAACCGTAGCAACCAGCTACCTGGAATTCCATTTTCCTTTCCTGAAAGGTTTATCTGCCAGAACGAACTGGGGTATTGATTATACCAATAATGAAACAACTACTTTTAACGACCCTCGTACCGCAGGTGCCCAGGCCCGTAATGGTTCTCTGAACAGAAACAGTGCATGGAGCTTCCGCTATACAGGAACAACTTCTATTAACTACAAGCAAAACTTTGGCAAACATGAGTTTGATGGTGGCATTTTTACAGAAGTAGTTAAAAGCGATTCAAGAAACTTTGGTTTCACCGGTTATGGTTTTACCAACGGTTTCACCAACGAAGCTGGTTTAACTGCAGGTAGCACAGCCAACGCCAACTATATCCCTGCCATCGGCGGTGGTGGTACCAGAAATGGTATCCTGTCTTACTTTGGTATATTCAACTATGGTTACAACAGTAAATATTATGTAACCTTAGTAGGCCGTCGTGATGGTTCTTCACGTTTTGGTGTAAACAACCGTTTCGCCAACTTCGGTTCTGTAGGTGTTACATGGGTTGCCTCTTCTGAGAAATTCATGGAAAACAGCAAATTGTTTGATAACCTGAGTGTACGTGCAAGTATTGGTACTACAGGTAACAACAATACACAGGCTGGTGACTTCCCTATTCCTATCCTTGGCCGTTCTACCTATGCAGGTGTTAGCGGATGGTCTCCAGGATCTCCAGGTAACTTGGATTATCGTTGGGAAACCAACCGTACCATCAACTTTGGTATCGACTTCTCTATCCTGAAAAGAAGACTGAGTGGTAGCATTGAATTGTACGACAGAAAAACACTTGATCTGTTCTATGCACTGCCAATCGATCCATCTATCAGTGGCTTTACCAGCATTCCAAGTAACTTTGGTAGCTTACGTAACCGCGGTATCGAATTATCACTGCGTGGTGATGTGTTGAGAGCCAAAGATTTTACCTGGACCATTTCGGCCAACCTTACTTATAACCAGAACAGGATCCTGGATCTGCCAACAGATTCAGTTGTATCTGGTCTCACTATCCTGAAAGAAGGAAAAGCACTGAATACCTTATACCTGGTACCATATGCTGGTGTTAACCCTGCAAATGGTAATGCGCAGTATCAGAAGAAAGATAAAAGCACTACAATGGTATACACACCAAATGATAAAGTGTACCAGGGTACTTCAGACGCTCCATGGTTTGGTGGTATCACTTCATCATGGTCATACAAAGGCTTTGATCTGAGCGCTCAGTTGAACTTCTTCCTGAACAGGGTTCAGTATAACAACGATAAAAACAACGTGGTAAACCCAACTTATTTCTATGATAATATGTGGGTGGAACTACTGAAAGAATGGAGAAACCCAGGTGATATTACCAATATTCCAAGACCAACATCAGGTGCTACAGCGTTAGGCCCAGCCAACCCTTACCAGACACAAACAACTTTCTTCCTTGAAGATGGTAGTTTCTGGAGATTACGTAACGTAACATTGGGTTATACAGTTCCGGCTAAATTACTGGCCAAAACCGGTATCCGTTCTGCCCGTGTATTTGTTCAGGGTCAGAACTGGTGGACAGGTACTAAATTCCAGGGCTTCGATCCTGAAGTAACAGGAACTTCTCTGGTGGGTGCTCAATACCCTGCACTGGTACAAACAACCATCGGTTTGAATGTTGGATTCTAATCACCAATCAAAATGCATAATATGTATAACAAGATCATAAAAAATACAATCGTCGCCTTTGCAGCATTTACATTGGTGCAGGGGTGTTCAAAAAAGGAAGTCATTGAACTGACGCCCGAATTCTCACTCGATGCCTTAAGCAACCCTTCCAGCATGAAACAGGTGGAAGAGGTTTTAACCGGTGCATATGGCACTTTAAGAGCTGCTGATTATTTCGGATCTGGTAGCGGTACAGGCTCAGGCTGGGCATTAATGCCAGACATATTGAGTGATAATGTGTATGAAGTTTCTGCTGAAACACTGGCCAACTCAAGAGCTATGGCTGACTGGATTTTCAACTCATCTACCGGTCAGATTACCAATTTGTATACAGCTCCGTATAATACCATTGCTCACGCAAATATTATCCTGAGAGATGTTGACAAATTTACCAATGCCAACAACCAGGGACAAGCTAATAGAATCAAAGGTCAGGCTTATGCTTTACGTGCAATGGCGCATTTTGACCTGTTCCGTTATTTTGCTGTGAAATACGATCGTAGCAGTACAGCAGATCTGGCGATGCCTTATATCAAGGACTTCACCGTTTCTACTTCTGTAAAACCTGTTCGTAGCAACAACAAAGATTTCTATGACAATATTTTCGCTGACCTGAATCAGGCAGTTACATTGTTAGGAAATGTTGATCAGGNNAGGCCATCAACCCTGCCAGCGGCTTAACCAGACCTTTCCTTGATCGTAATGCTGTGTATGCTTTATTGGCAAGAGTAAACCTCTATGCTGGTAACTGGGCCGAAGCTGCTACCAACGCAACTAATGCGTTGAATGGCCGTCCGCTGGCAACTACCCAGGCTGCTTTTACCGGTATGTACAAACAAACCGACAGAGGTGAGATTATCTGGAATGTTCAGTTTGAAGCTGGTCAGTCTGGCCCTACTTTCCTTGCATTCTTTGCAACAAGTAACCGTAGCTATTTCAGACCCGTTCCTGAAATTGCAACACTTGCTGGTAACACTGGTTTGATCCAGAGCAATGATTTACGTTATCAGGCATATTTTACCAACGTTCCTGCTGCAGGTAACCCACCCGTTCCAGGTCTGGCTATTACTAAATACAGAGGTAAAACAACCCTTGTAGACGGTAATGCCAATTTCATTGCACTGCGTAGTGGTGAAATGTACCTGATTCGTGCAGAAGCTAATGCACGTTTGGGCGGCGCTAATGAAGTAACTGCTTTGGCCGACCTGAATGCTCTGCGTGCTGCACGTATTTCTGGTTATATTCCGGAAGTATTAACTGGTACTGCATTGATCAATGCCATTGCTGATGAAAGAAGAAGAGAAATGTTTGGTGAAGGCCACCGTTTCTTCGATCTGAAACGTACTACACGTGTAATTCAGCGTGGATCTATTTGCGGTACACCTACATCTGCTGCAGGTAACTGTACACTTGCATCAACTGCAAGAGAATGGGCACTGCCTATTCCTGAAAGTGTATTAGGTGCTAATAAAAACCTGGTTCAGAATCCTGGATATTAATTCAGCTTTTGTTCCTATACATAAAAAAACTCCCGGTATTCTACCGGGAGTTTTTTTATGTATCAATATTAATCAACCCCTTTTAACCCGATCCCATAAAACAAATGACTTACCATGGAGGTATTGACAGGTTCCCACAACAATAGCAGCATTTGCCATCAAAAAATAAAAAGGAAAAAAGAACACTCCGGGTAAGCCTTTGACCCGGCTAAAAAGCCAGCCCATTAATGCCCACCCATAAAAAACAAACTGTATCACACAAATGAAAAATACCCATGAACTGTCTGTTTGAAAACCCTGCACCAACCCCAGTACCAACAAAATAATGAGTGCATTAGGCACAACCAGCCACCTGAATAGTTTCCTGCTGATGAATTGAAATGCAGCATAAGAATACGTTGTACATAATGAACGCAGCTTCATGCGTTGAAAGAATTGTATACTACCGGCAGCTATCCTTAGTTTTCTTTTCCACTCATCTATTACTGTTTCCGACATTTTTTCTGTTCCATATGCTTCAGGTTCATATACCACTCTTTTGCCTTGGTAGATCACCTGCATTGTTATGAGTAAGTCCTCACAAATGGTATCTGCAGGAACCACTTGCAGGTATTCACGACGAATAGCATAGAGTTCCCCTGCTGCACCCGTTACTGAAAATGCTTTCGAATCCCATTGCCGGAGCCGTGATTCATATTTCCAGTAAAAACCCTCAGCTACTGTACCAGCTTTGCTGCCTGCCGTTATCACCCTCTTCTCTCCTGCTACCGCTCCGATCTGAGGATCCTGAAAATATTTAACCAATTCAACCAATGCACCCTTGTTCAACATGGTATTGGCATCAGTACATACCACTATAGCTGATTCAATTTTTTCAATGGCACTGTTAATAGCCGCAGCTTTCCCTTTTCTATCCGGATGATGCAACAGCAATGCTCTTCCTTCAGCAGCTACCACTTCAGCAGTTCCATCTGTTGATCCATCAGTAACCACAATTACCTGTAACAACCCAGGAGGGTATTCCAATGCAAAAGTATTCTCCAGTTTTTCCCTGATACAGCCTATCTCATTGTAGGCAGCAATCAGCACAGTAACAGAGGGGTAATAAGCCGGGTATTCTTTTACCGTTCTAAAACGGCTGATCAGGAAAGACAGTACAGGATATATGGCATACGGATATGCGATTACTGCTAATAAACTATATATCACTGCATTCATTTACCTGCTATGTTAAGAAGAATACCGGGTTCCTGTTGCCATTCCGGGCATTTACAATATTAAGTAAGATTTCAGGAGCCGGAAAGAAAGACTGATTCATCAGACAGGATATCCACATAAGCCAATTTACACGCTTTCGGGGGCGGCTATTATTTATCTTTACTCATTAAATATATCTTTTGCTATGCTTAAAGTAGGCGTTTTCGGCGTTGGACACCTGGGTAAGTTTCACCTGAATAACTGGAAAGAAATCAAAGACGTGAAGCTGGTTGGCTTTTTCGACCCCAATAATGATAATGCCCGTATTGCAGTAGAAGAATATGGTTTGAAAAGGTTTTCCGACGAAGAAAAACTAATGGATGCCTGTGATATCATTGATGTAATTACTCCTACAGATCATCATTTTGATATCTGTATGATGGCCATCCGAAAAGGCAAACACGTATTTGTAGAGAAACCACTTGCCCATACCATACAGGAGGGCCGCGATCTTGTAAACATTGTTCGGGAAGCAAATGTAAAAATGCAGGTAGGGCATGTTGAGCGATTCAATCCGGCATATATGGCCATCCAGGATATGAACCTCAATCCCATGTTTATAGAAGTACATAGACTGGCACAGTTCAATCCAAGAGGTACCGAAGTAAGTGTGATTCTTGACCTGATGATACATGATATAGACATTATTCTCAGCCTCGTAAAGAGCGACGTAAAAAATATTTCAGCAAGTGGTGTGGCCGTTATGACCGAAACACCCGATATTGCCAACGTACGCATTGAATTTAACAATGGTTGTGTAGCCAATCTTACCAGCAGTCGCATCAGCATGAAAAAAATGAGAAAAATGAGACTGTTCCAGAAAGATGCCTATATAGGTATTGATTTTCTGGAGAAAAAAACAGAGATCATTAAACTCAAACAACCTGATGACCAGAATGTATTCTCATTTGATATTGATACCCAAAACGGAAAGAAAACCATTGCCATAGCAAACCCCATTGTTCCACAAGCCAATGCCATTAAGCTGGAACTGGAATCGTTTGTTGATTCCATCCTCCATAACAAACCTACTGTGGTAAGTGAAATTGATGGCTTCCTTGCCATGGAAGTGGCGCACCAGATATTGGACAAAATCAATAATACCAGTATCCTGGTGTAAACACATGCAAGGCAAAAAAAAACAAATCAGTTGGTATATTTTTTCCGACTTCGTTTTTGCCATTGCCGGGTACCTGTTGTTTTTCTACTACTTACTTCCCAGGATAACCGTTCAGCCGTTTCAAACAGATGTAGCAAACCGGTGGGGCATCACTTTTATCTGGTTACTCATTTTCGGATTATCGGGTTCTTACCAGAAGTCGTTGTATGAAAAATCAAGGCTTAATGAAATAACAGAAACTTTCATACAAACGGCCATCGGCAGTCTTCTCATCATTATGTTTGGCTTTTGGGGACACACCGACTTGTTTTCATTATACATGTCCTTTTTTCTGCTCCATTTCATACTCTTTGCCATCGACAGGAGTATTGTTCTATTACTCATCAAAAGATCGATCCTCAAGGGACATATACGTTTTAATACACTGATTATCGGCAATAATAAAGAAGCTGTAAAAGTATACCATGAAGTAATCAGGAATTTCAGGTACCTCGGCATGCAGGTAGTTGGCTTTGTAACACATGAGCAAAAAACAAGTAATGGTCTAAGTAAATGGATACCCAGGCTTGGGTCAACAGAAGAATTAAACAGTATCATACAACATTACCAGGTAGAGAAAGTAATACTTGCACTGGAAAAAAAAGAACACGCATTAATTGATGAACTGGTTTATACGCTCACGGAAAAAGAAGTGGACATCAAACTGGTAGCAGATGCGCTTGATATTGTTTCCGGCTCTGTAAAAACCAACAATATTTTTACAGCATCTTTAATTGACCTGCGTACCAATCCACTCAGCGCATGGCAGCAAAACATCAAGCGCATCACAGATATACTTGTTTCAGTATGCGGATTAATTTTACTTTCCCCTTTTCTGTTGCTGATTGCCATCCGTACTAAATTTTCATCAAGCGGGCCTGTTATCTATGCACAGGAACGAATAGGTTATAATGGCAGGCCATTCATTATTTACAAATTCAGGAGCATGTTTGCTGATGCAGAAAAAAATGGCCCGGCTTTATCAAGCGATCACGATTCACGCATTACTCCATGGGGTAAAATCATGCGAAAATGGCGACTGGATGAATTACCGCAGCTATGGAATATTCTCACCGGCGACATGAGCCTCATCGGGCCAAGACCCGAACGAAAAGTGTATATTGATCAGGTACTGCAACAAACACCTTATTATCGTTACCTGCTGAAAGTAAAACCCGGTCTCACTTCCTGGGGCATGGTACAGTTTGGTTATGCCAGTAATATTGATGAAATGATCCAGCGAATGAAATACGATCTGATCTATATTGAAAATGCCTCACTCCTCCTCGATTTCAAAATCATGATACATACTTTACGGATCATCCTTTCCGGAAAAGGAAAATAAATTATCACACCCTTGCGGAACCTCTGTATNNGTATACTCATGTTCTCTGCGGTGAATTTACTCGAATAATCACCGCAGAGAATAAGAGATAAAAGAGATTTCGCAGAGATATTTATTTGATTAAGATATTCAACTGCTTATAACAGTCCTTTCGTCGAAGGCAAATGATTGGAGAAGGGGTCACGTCTTATTGCCATCCGGATGGCTTTGGCGAAGGCTTTGAAAATGGCTTCAATTTTATGGTGTTCATTCTCTCCTTTACATTCGATATTCAGGT
>DPWF01000128.1:0-10487 GCA_003526435.1 Chitinophagaceae bacterium
CCATTATTGGAAAACTCCCAGCGAATAATATTACCGGTATAACCAGTTAGCGTAAGAGAACCGGTATTGGTTCCATAACACACATTGGTATTGGCAGACAAAGTGCCGGCAACGGTTTCAGGACTGATGATAATACTTACACTGTCTCTTGAAACGGTACATGGATTATTTGTAATGGCCCACACAAATACATAGGTGCCAGGTATTAATCCACTTACTGAACTATTGGGTAAAGAAGCGTTGCTGAACATAACGGTAGAAGGTCCGGAAGCCATAGTCCAGTTACCTGTTCCGACTACCGGCGTATTACCATTTAATTGTACAGAACTGAGATTGCATAATAATTGATCGGCACCTGCAACAGCATTGGTTGGATTAGGTTTAATAGTAACGGTGGTAGAGTCTGTAGCGGTACAACCATTGGCTGAAATAGTTGTGATCCTGTATCGTACAATAGCGTTTGTAGTAGAGCTGTTGGTTAATACATCAGTAATGGTAGCTGTTGCAGATGGGGTGGTATTGGATGAATTACCTGTTGCTGCTCCGGAAATGACAGAAGAAGTCCAGGAAAAAGAAGAACCTGCCAGCGAACTGCCAAACTGAATATTGGAAGTAGAGCCGGAGCAAATTTCAGTTGCATTATTGGTAATGGAAATAGCGGGATTGGGGTTAATGGTAACAGTAAGGTTATACGCTGTACCCGCACAACCTGCGTAGTATGGAGTGATTATATATCTTACTACAGCGGCGGCGGTAGAAGAAGTGTTGATTATAAGATCACTGATATTTCCTGATCCATTCAGGGTATTACCACTACCTGAACCACTGGTAAAAGAAGAGGTCCATAAGAAAGTACTGCCGGCTTGTGAAGATGAGGGGTTGTAAGTGAATAGCTGGTTGGAACAAATGGAGGCGGCAGCACCTGTACCAATATTATTCGGATAGATTCGTAGAATCATGGAATCCTTGCTGGTATTACTTCCGCAGTTACCTGTTGCATTATAAGTGGAAGTTCCTGTAAAATAGAGTTTTACAGAACCCGCAAGTTTATCAGACAGGCTGGGTGTATAAGTTGGGTTTAAAGAATTGGCATTTGAGAAACTACCGGTGCCGGAAGTACTCCAGCTATAGTTATTGGTAACATAGGAAATGCTTCCGGATACATTCACTGAATTTGTGTTGTAACAGATTGAAGTATCTTTCGAATTAAGGATACTTGCAAGTGCTACTGCATTTTTAAAAACAATTTGCGTATCACTACAACTAACACCATTGGTAGTAAACTGAACACTCACCTGATAAGCAGCAGAACTGTTGAACTGAAAACGTGGATATTGGGAAGAAGTATTACTTGACCCCTGGAAACTCCACGAGCCTGTGCTTGATACGGACCATAAATAACTATTTCCTGCATTGCTATTACTGTACGTAACCTTGTAATAGGCATCAGATGCGCTATAACTTGTAATTCCATTGTTACATTCAATAACATCATCATTCAGTTTTACAGACGCTACAGTAAGTGAAACAGATGCAGAAGCGGTTATACAGGTGCTGGAGGTTAAGCTGGAAACATCGGGTCCAACAACTACACGATAAGATGCACCGTCTGTACTCGTTGCACTATTGATGGTATAACTACTGGTAGTACCTGCAGTTCCGATATTTGACCAAGAAACACCGCCATCTGTACTTTTTTGCCATTGGTATGCAGGCGATGTAAATGGATTGTTGACAATCGCTGCATTAATGGTTGTGCTGGTGCCCGCACAAATAGTTGTGCCTGTAGCAAATGAAATAGTAGCGGTGGGAGTGCAGGCAGTAAAAAGTATATCATCAATGGCAAGATCATTACCACACTGTGGCTGACCGCCATATGAATCTACCATTTCCAATACAAGCGATGTGGTGCCGGATGGAAGTGCAAAGCTGAATCCATATTGTTGCCAGTTCGGTGCAACGGAACGATTGGCTGTTAATGGTAGGTTGCCAGTATTATAAGTAGCCAGAACAGTACCCGAAGTGTTTTTTATATTGAATGTTACATTTGGATATACATACCCGCTGCCACAAATAGGCAAAGTATTACTGGTGGTGTTCACATTGGCTAACCATGCCGAAAAATTATAAGTGGAACCCGGACAAAGATTATTAACCTGTTGCGTAAAAAATACCGATCCGCCAGTACCCGCATTTACCAGAAACATATTACCGTTCGAATTACCCGTATGATCTGTACCTACTGCCCAGTCGTTTCGTCCAGAATTTTGAACACGTGGTGTAACAATATAACGGCCATCGTCAAGGGCGCCACTGTTTTGAAAAGAATAGTTGGTGTTGAAACCAGAAGGAACGGTTGTTTTGGAAGAAGAGGAACTCCCCTGTCCAAAAGTTTGTGAAAACACAGGTGCTAATGCGCTGCTTGAACAAGTGCCTTGCCCGTTTACTACCAATGAGGTATATAGACAGCAAAACAAGAGCACAACATGGTATGTGTACTTCGGGGGGGTCATGGATATTGGATATAAGGTGTTATCAGAAAAAAGCGAGATAGATTACTTTTCTCTGTATACAGCTCTCATAGGATGTATGCAATGTACAATACAGTATGCGCTAATCAATGTTATCAGTATATGACATAATCTTCTTTTCTTTGTAGTTCAAATCCTACATAATTAACATCACTAGTTCTATTCCTTATACATTAAGAAAAATACTATTTACAGATCATGTGGTATAGATTGGGTCAATTTATTTTAAAGCAACGTTTGGTACTGATTTTTTTGTTGATGATTGCGACTGGAGTCATGACTTTTTATGCAACAAAAGTGCGATTGAGTTATGAGTTTACAAGAGCTATTCCCACCGATAATCCCCGATACCAGGAATACCAGGCATTCCTGAAAAAATTTGGTGGCGACGGAAATATGCTGGTATTGGGTTTCGACACGAATAAATTTTATTCAACAGATTATTTTAATGAAGTAGCATCACTGCACCAATCTTTAAAAAAAATAAATGGAGTAACAGGTGTGTTGAGTATACCTGATGCTGTTAATCTTCGTAACAATCGCGAACAGCAACAACTGGTCCCTGAAAAAATATTTCAATTTCCTTACAAAGAGCAGATTCAACTGGATTCTGCGAAACAGGTATTTCTGCATTTGCCAATTTATAAAACGCTTTTGTATAGCGACTCCGGAAATGCTTATCTGATGGGTGTGTCTGTAAACGGAGATACCATAAACAGCAAGGGCAGAACAAGACTCATTAATGATATCATGCATGAGGTTGAACTGTTTGAAACAAAAACAAAAACAGTACTGCATGTTAGCGGACTTCCATTCATCAGAACAACAGTAGGTAACAGGATTAAAGATGAAATGAACTGGTTCCTGATAGGGTCACTCGTACTATCTGCGATCACTTTATTGATTTTCTTCCGCTCTTTTAGTGCTATGTTGATGAGTCTGATAGTAGTTGGTATAGGTGTAGTTTGGAGCCTGGGTACCATGGTATTGCTTGGATATAAGATAACACTGCTGAACGCATTAATACCACCATTGATTGTAGTGATTGGTATTCCCAACTGTATTTACTTCCTCAACAAATACCATACGGCATACAGGGAAACAGGCCATAAAGAAAAAGCACTCATCACCATGGTAGGCAGAATGGGTATTGTTACGCTCTTCTGTAATATTGCTGCTGCCATCGGATTTGCTGTATTTGCTTTAACCAAGAGTGCCTTGTTACAGGAGTTTGGTATGGTAGCGGGTATCAATATCATGGCGCTCTTTGTAATATCACTTATTTTCATACCAGTGGTATTGAGTTACCTGAAGCCTCCGAAAGACAGGCACACCAAATACCTTGATAATCCTTTTCTCGAAAAAGTACTTGTTCGGATTGAACGCTGGACCTTTCATCATGCCAAATGGGTATATGGTGTAACCATTGCATTAAGTGTATTTGCAGTGATGGGTATTTTTCGTTTGAAAAGTGAAGGGTTTATTGTGGACGATCTTCCGAAGACCGATAAAATATACACCGATCTCAAATGGTTTGAAGCACATTTCGGTGGTGTAATGCCATTGGAGATTCTGGTGGATACCAAAAAGAAAAACGGATTACTCAGGAATACTGGTCCGGTTTCACGTATCAACGAACTCTCAGCTTATATTGGCGCAAGACCCGAAGCAGCAAGGCCATTGTCTTTTGCCGAGGGATTAAAGTTTGCCAAACAGGCATATTATGATGGCGATACATTAAGCTACGATGTTCCTTATGAAGGAGATCTTGCATTTATGGGTCCATACCTGAAACAAAAAACAGATAGCAATGCAGGAACAGGTGTATCAAAAATCATCAGCAATTTTATGGACAGTGCTAAACAGGTGGCCAGGATAACCGTAAACATGAAAGATGTAGGAAGCGCACAATTGCCCTTGCTGATAGCTGATTATCAAAAGAAAGCCAATGAAATATTTGATACTGCATCTTATAAAATTACATTCACAGGTAGCAGTATTACATTTCTGGAAGGATCGAGTTTTATTATCCGGGGATTGAAGGAAAGTATTTTCTGGGCCTTTTTGCTCATCACTTTATGTATGCTTTACCTGTTCAGATCGTTTCGCATACTGGTTTGTTCTTTAATTCCCAACCTTATTCCGCTGGTAATTACAGCAGGTATCATGGGATGGGTAGGTATTGCATTGAAGCCATCTACCGTGCTTGTTTTTAGTGTGGCACTCGGCATTGCCATTGATGTAACCATTCGTTTTCTCATTAACTATAAACAGGAACTACCACATTATAACCAGCAGGTGGCGCAAACACTGGTTCAAACCATCAGGCACACGGGTATCAGTATTATTTATACCTCACTGGTCTTAATTGCCGGGTTTATTATTTTCTGCATCAGTGATTTTGGTGGTACTAAGGCCCTTGGGTGGCTTACATCACTCACATTGGTAATAGGAACATTAACTAACCTGGTGCTTTTGCCCGTATTGATTCTACATTTTCAAGGTAAGAAAAAGATAAAATAATAATTATAGATTGCTGATAGCAATATATATATATACGTATATAATATGTGTTAATCTATACAGTTGCCCTACACAAAAGCGAACCATATTTTTTAAAAATAAAGGCATTTTACAGGAAATAAGCTATACAAGACTAGTTTAGGCAGTAAAAATTTTCAATAAATAAAAACATTAAATCGTATTAAAATGCTTATTTAAATGATTGCTAATACATTATAAGCATACTACCTTAGTCATCCCTTCATCCAGCATTTTTTTTCGGTCAGCACATCTTTTTTTTAGGTCAAACAGCGTTTTTATAAAACTGGCTGTCTAAATTTAACACTTCTATAAACCTAAAACTAAAATGCGCATGAGAAAATTATTGGCACTAGTTGCCAGTGTTGTGCTATTAATGGCACAACTCCAGGCACAGACGAGCCGAACCTTCACGGGTAAGGTTACGGATTCCAAAGGTGCACCGCTTTCAGGTGTTACCGTTTCTGCAGGTTCAGACAGGAGAACCGTTACAGACAATGCGGGCAACTTTTCTATCCAGGTAGCCGCAAATGTCAGATCACTTCGATTCAGCTATGTTGGCTTCAATATTCTGGATGCCAGCATTTCCGACAAAAATTCCATCACCGTAAGCATGACTGAAGAAGACAAATCATTGTCTGAAGTGGTTGTGGTTGGTTATGGTACACAGAAGAAAAAAGAAATTACCGGAAGTATCGCCAGTGTAAAAGGTGATGCGTTGGCCAACAAACCTAACCAGAGCTTCGATCAGGGATTAGGTGGTCGTGCAGCAGGTGTTCAGGTAACCATTCCAAGTGGTGTATTGAACTCTCCTCCTGTAATTCGTATCCGCGGTACCAACTCTATTTCTCTTTCATCTTATCCTTTGATTGTATTGGATGGGGTGCCTATGTTTACAGGCGACTTCAGTGCTACCAGCTCTGCGGGTAATATCCTGGCAAGCATTAACCCGAACGATATTGAGAGTGTAGACGTTGCCAAAGATGCGGCAGCAACAGCTATCTATGGTAGCCGTGCTGCGAATGGTGTATTGTTTATCACCACCAAAAAAGGTAAAGCAGGCCGTTCAAAAGTTACGCTCGATAGCTGGGTAGGTTTTAGCCAGGTTCAGCGTTTACCTGAACTGATGGATGCTTTCCAGTACACTGACTACAAAAATGCGGCGCTGGTAAATGCAGGTACTTTCAATGCAACAACCAATGCTTTTGCATTAACCAATGGTCCTGATGGACAACCTATCAATACCCGTTGGTACGATTATGTGTACCGTACTGGTGTACAACACAGCAATACCATCAGCGTGTCTGGTGCTAATGAGTCAACCAGCTATTACTTTTCTGCTGGTTACACTGAGCAGCAGGGTATCATCAGAAGAAATGATTACAAGCGTTTATCATTGACCATGAATGTGGATCATAAAGTAGGTAAAGCGGTAAATATTGGAGGTAAAATCCAGTATTCATCTGAGAAAAATCTGGCTGCGGTAAGTTCAGGTTCATTAGGTGATGCTTTCTCTACAGCAGGTTTGGGTCGTGTGGTTCAGGTAACTGCCCCCAATATCTCTCCATACAACAATGATGGCACTTATAACTATAATGGCGCATTGATTGGTGTAATGAATAACAAACAGGGACAGGTTGGTTTCAATAACCCTGTGATTCAACTCGATCTGAACAGGAACGATAACTATATCGAACACATCATCAGTAATGTGTATGCGCAGATTAAACCATTTAGCTGGTTAACCGGTCGTACCACTTATGGTATTGACTATGTTTTATCAGACAATGATATTTTCTTCCATCCTATTTCTGGTGAAGGTTTTGCTTCAACAGGTTCTGTAACTTCTACTTACAATAAGAGCAAAAGATGGGTATGGACCACTACTTTGCAGTTTGATAAAACCTTTGGTGAAAAACACTCTGTAAGTGCATTGGCTGGTATTGAGCACCAAAAATCTGATGGTGTTGGTTTTGGTCTGAACCGTATTACGGTTTCTGATCCGGCGTTTACCAATATCCAGGGTGGTTGGGCCACGCCTAACACAGCAGGCTTAAGTATTGGAGAAAACTATCTTTATTCAGAATTTGGTCGTGTGCAGTATAATTACGATCGTAAATATTACCTCACAGGTAACCTGAGAAGAGATGGAGCATCTCAACTGGGTGCCAATAGCAAGTATGGTACTTTCTGGGGTGTGTCTGCAGGATGGGAAGTTATGAATGAAAAATTCTGGTCTGCAGCTAAACTGGATCGTGTATTCAGCAGCTTTAAAGTACGTGCGAGCTATGGTAAAGTAGGTAATATTGGAGGCCTGGGTAACTTTGCCTCTCTGTCTCAATTCGGTTCTGGTCTGTATGGCGGTAATGCAACTGTTGCTTATAGCCAGGCTGGTAACCCCAACCTTACCTGGGAAACCAGCAAGAAAACAGATGTTGGGATCAACTTTGGTATCCTGAAAGATAAGATCACTGCTGAAATTGGTTACTATAACAGTAACAACGACGGACTGTTGTTGTTTGTGCCACAGCCTCCTTCTGCAGGTCTGCCTTCTACTATTCCACAAAACATCGGAACCATGTATAACAGAGGTTTTGAGTTTCAGGTGAACTGGAATGCGGTAAGTAAAAAAGACTTTAGTTGGAATACTTCATTTAACCTGGCTACCAATGCCAATAAAGTAACTTCACTGGCACCAGGTATTACCAACATTATTGGTTCAACAGGTGGTTTGGAGAATCCTAGCATCACGTTGCCCGGTCATCCTATCTCAATGATTTTTGTAACCCGTACAAAAGGAGTTGATCCTGCAACTGGTCGCAGAATCTTTGTAAATGCAGCAGGCCGTGATGTTTACTTCCAGCATGTTGCTCCAGCCGGACAATCAAGATTTATGTTTTCTGATGGAACTACAGCAGGTACTGTAAGTAATGCTGATGCTGTTGTGTATAAAAACACTAACCCCAAAATTTTTGGTGGTTGGGAAAACACCTTCCGTTTCAAAGGATTTGAATTAACTGCATTATTAACTTATCAGTTTGGTAACTGGATCTATTATGGTACACAAGCAGGTTTGAGAGACCAGCGTTTCTGGAACAATGAAACTGCAGTATTGAGAAGATGGCAGAAAGCAGGTGATGTAACTGATATACCTAAAGCCGTATTTGGCGATAACGTATCAAATGGTTCATCATTCCCGCTTGATATCAACGTGTTCAAAGGTGATTTCGTAAAACTGAGAACACTGACAATTGGCTATAACCTGCCAAAATCTTTACTGGAAAAAATCAAAGTTACCAGTGCCCGTTTCTATATCAATGGAAACAACCTGCTGATCCTGACCAAATATCCTGGTCCAGATCCTGAGGTTTCATCCAATGGTAATGGTACCACCAACTTTGGTGTAGACAGAAACACAGTTGCTAACCAGAGAGGCCTTACCGTAGGTCTGAATGTAGGATTCTAATTGTTAAACTATTAATGCAGTAAAATGAAAAAGAAACTATTATATGTGATCATGGCTGCAGCGGTGGTTCAATTGACCTCCTGCGCCAAAGACAAACTCATTAACCCGGTACCCACCAACGCCATTTCTGATCTGACAGCTTTTGATAGCAAAGACAGAATTGAAGGACAGGTAAGATCCATCTACGCATCTATTAAAAACTCAGGTATGTATGGTGGTCGTTATCAGATCTTCAATGATATACGTGGTGAAGAATTCATGAACGATCGTACCAATGTGGTAACCGGTTTTGATATCTGGAACTATACACCCAGTAACAGTTCTACCAATAGTGTATTAAACCATTGGTCACGTGCTTATTATGTTATTAACCTGGCCAACGTATTTATCGACGGTATGGCTGCTAAAGGAACAACAGTAGTAGGTGCTACCTTATCGAACAACTTCCTTGGTGAAGCTCGTTTGTTACGTGCTATGAGTTACTACTCACTGTTACAGCTTTATGCACGTCCATTCTGGGATGGTAACGGAAGTAAACCAGGTGTGCCTCTTCGTTTAACAGGTAACACAGGTTCTGCTGATTATGCTTTGGCTCGCGCTACTGTGGGTGAAGTCTACACACAGATACTGGCCGATCTTACTTTCGCTGAGCAGAATCTTCCGTTGACAAATGCCAACGCTACATTAAATACCACTCGTGCGCACAGAAATACAGCCATCGCGTTGAAAACACGCGTGTTGTTGAGTATGCGTCGTTATGCAGATGTAATTACTGAAGCCAATAAAATTGTAAGTGCAACAGCTCCATTTACTGCTTCAACCGGAGTGGCACATGCTTTACAGGCTGATTACAGAACCATGTTTACCACTAACTATTATACAACTGAATCGATTTTGTCGATGCCATTTGCTTCAAATGAAACACCTGGTACACAAAACCAGTTGGGCTACTATTATGGACCTTCAGCTTTCAATGGTGGTAATGGAGAATATTCATTATTGTCAACTGGTATCATTTCAGATGCTGGCTGGTTACCAACCGACAGAAGAAGAAGTTTTGTACAGGTATTCAGTGGTAAAAGCTACCTCACTAAATACAGTGTAGCTTCAACCTTTACTGATCCTGCACCTGTAATGCGTTATTCAGAAGTGCTGTTGAACCTTGCAGAAGCACGTGTTCGTTCTACGAATACTGTTGATGCACAGGCAATTGCTTTGTTGAATGCAGTTCGTGGACGTTCAGATGCAACTACAATCTTTACCGCCCTGAATTTTGCAAATGCAGACGCACTGGCTAATGCCATTGTGAATGAAAGAAGAATTGAATTCCTTGGTGAAGGTTTACGTGGTACTGATCTTACCCGTTTGGGTCTGCCTTTACCGGCTAAACCAGGTGTTGCAGCTATTGCGGCAACCGCTCAGCAGTATATCTGGCCAATTTCTTCCAGTGAATTGTTGTTGAACCCATTATGTGTTGACAACTAATCAACTGTGACGAACGGAAAATCATCCGTCCGGAGATTACATAAAAGCCGACAGGTATGTTCCTGTCGGCTTTTATATTTATAAGAAATTGATTTTCAATTAAATAAAGTGCAACTAGTCTATTGTTTTCCATAGCCATGTACAGCAATCAACAGTTCATTTCAGCCAGCCAAACACATAAAAATTAACCTGGCCAGTCTTTTCCTCCCCAAAAAACTAAGCATCGTTAATATAAATATTATTACAATATGTATATTAACGTATTAATAAATAATTAATTACGAATATATATTTTTTTTCTACGTTGTTTTTTTGACAAAAAGCGCAGCTTTTTCTTACCGAAGCATGTCCATTAGTGTGCAATTATGTTTTCTTTAACTAAATTGCGGATCGCATTTTTTATTTAAAAACTGAAATAATGAGAAAATTCGTCACAGTCTTTCTGTGCGCACTGCTAACCATTG
>DPWF01000128.1:10492-19658 GCA_003526435.1 Chitinophagaceae bacterium
ATTGCGCAGGTTTGGGCTCAAAACCGAACCATTACAGGTAAAGTAACAGACCAGAAAACAGGCCAGCCGCTTGTTGGTGTTACTGTATCTACCAGCGCAGCAAACACTATTACAGATGCAACAGGTAACTACCGCATCAATGTAACTGCTGCTGCAAAGTCACTCACATTTAGGTTCGTAGGTTATGAAGCACTTGATGTAGCCATCAAAGGTGCTGTAGTAAATGCGGCTATGGAATCAGAAACCAAATCACTGGAAGAAGTGGTGGTAACTGGTTATTCAAGAGAAAAGAAATCACAGTTTTCTGGTGCCGCTACCTTGATCAGTAGCAAAGCCGTTGAAACTGTACCAGTAGGTTCATTCGATCAGGCATTACAGGGCCGTGCACCCGGTATGCTGGTAAACTCTGGTTCAGGTCAGCCCGGTAGTAGCCCTACCATCAGGATCCGTGGTGTTCAGTCACTTGCGGGTGCAGGTACTCAGCCACTGTATATCATTGATGGAGTTCCTACTCCTGATGGTGATTTTCAGTCTTTGAATGCCAATGACTTCGAATCTATCACTGTATTGAAAGATGCCAACGCGGCAGCTTTATATGGTGCACGTGGTGGTACAGGTGTTATCGTAATTACTACCAAAAGAGGTAAAACAGGTACTGCTAATTTCCAGTACCGTACACAGGTTGGTTTTACACAGCGCCCAAGCTTTGAGCGTATGAACCTGATGAATACTGCAGAAATGCTCGCTTATGAAGAGCGTGAAAAACTGCCTAACACACCAGGATGGGTTTATTCTCCATTGAATGCTACCAACCTGGGTGGTATTTCTGATGCTCGTGAAAAACAAATCTTAGACAGTATCCGTGCAATCGATATTGATTATGCTAATATCTTTTATCGTCAGGGTATTTCTCAGTCACATGAGATCAATATGTCTGGTGGATCTGACAGAACAAGATATTTTATTTCAGGTTCTTATTTTAAACAAGAAGGTATTGACTTAGGATCAAGCCTTACACGTTATAATACCCGTTTCAATATTGACCACTCTACTGATAAACTAAGTGTGACCCTGAATTCTACCATCGGTTTTTCAAAAGGTAAATATTCTGAAGGTGAGCAGTTGGGTAATAGCCCACTGAACCCTTTCCAGATGACTTATCGTGCAAAGACTTATGAAAATCCATACACAGCAACAGGAGGACTTAACTTTGGTACAAGTACCAGTTTGGCACTCAAGCAAGTTGCGAATCTGTTGGAAAGAATTGAAAATTCTTCGCTTACAAGAAATCAGATTAAAATTAATGCTGGTTTGACTGTAGCATATAAAATTTTACCCAGTCTGACAATTAAGAATGTATTTGGTATTGATGCATCAAGTGATCAGACTTCACGTTATATCAACCCTAATTCTTTTGCTGGTTCTGGACAAACTTATAACAGAGGTCTTGCTCAGGAAGGTTACAGATTGATTTCTCAGTTGATTAACACTACCAGTCTGGTTTATTCAAAAAGATTTGCCGGTATTCACGAAGTTGAAGCAGGTGCTTATTTTGAAGGTATCAGAGGATACAACAAAAACTTAGGTTTTTCTTTATTTAACCTAGATACACGTTTAACTGAAACAGGTCAGAATGCTGGCGCTTTACCAACAAACGGCGCTGCAGTAATGGCTCAGAATGCTTCAAGTGCGAAAAGTGGTTTTGGTATCCGTTCTTATTTCGGAACTTTACGTTATACTTATGATAATAAGTACACGGTTAACGCTAACGTTCGTCGCGATGGTACATCACGTATTGTTAATCCTAAAAACCGTGAGATTACTACATGGTCTGCAGGTTTTACATGGAATGCAATGCAGGAGAAATTCCTTCAGAGCCAGAACATTCTTTCTGACCTGAAAGTACGTGTTACCTATGGTCTGGTACCTAACTTTGGTTCAATCGGTACAGGAAGTTATGGTAATGGTGTGAGCTTTGGTGGTATCACTAACTATCAAGGCCCTCAGTTACCAACTTTTGGAGCGGTTTCCTATTCAGGTTCTACTGTTGCTGGTCAGGCTCCTAACAGCCCCGGTAACCCAGATCTGGAAATTGAGTATGTGAAAAAATGGAACGCCGGTATCGACTTCTCTGTTTGGAAAAACCGTGCTAAGTTTTCAGTAGATTACTATAATAACCGAACAATTGGATTGTTTGTGCTTAACCAGCTTTCAGGTACATCTGGCGCACCTGCTAGCAATACTACTTCTGCTACTCAAGTCGCTGCTCAGAATATCAATGCTGGTGAAATGACCAATAAAGGTTTTGAATTTTCTGTTTCAGTTGATGTTGTTAAACAAAAAGACCTGAATGTTAATATTGGTCTTAACCATTCTATCAATACCAATAAAATTGAAGATCTTGGTGCCGTTAATGAGTATGTTTCTGGTACATTCCTGATTAGAGAAGGATTGCCTTACGGTACGCACTATAACTATAACTACCTGGGTGCAGATCCTGCAACCGGTGCTCCAAGATATGAGACTCCAACTGGTGGCGTTACCAATAATCTGGCACTTGCTGGTCGTTTCGCTAAATTCGGGAGCTTCATTCCTAAACACCAGGGTGGTGCAACTTTAGAAGTTCGTTACAAAGCCATCACTGTATCTGCATTGTTCTCTTACCAGTTTGATGTTGTTCGTAGTAATAATATCCGTAACTGGATCACTCGTGGTACACCGGGTTACCATGGCGCGGTACGTGCTTCTCGTGAACTGATCGATGGTCAGTGGCAGAAAGCAGGTGATAACAAATTCTATCAATCTTCTGCTTTCGACAGAGACTTTACTTCTTCAGACCTGGAAGATGCTAAATTCCTCCGTTTTAGAAACCTGAATATCTCTTATCAGATTCCAGCCATTAAACTTGGTAATGGTAAGAACCTGATCAAAGGAGCCCGCTTCTATGTTCAGGGGCAGAACCTGGCTATCTGGAGCCCATGGAGAGGTTTGGATCCTGAAGATGATAACAATATCAGCTTGAATGAATATCCTAACCCTAAAATGTTTGTAGCAGGGTTGGATATTAATTTCTAATTAGTGCAAACTATAAGATGATATTCATTAATGAATTTCTAAAATCAGAAAAATGAAAAGAATGAAAATATTAGTGCTCTCAGCCTTATCGATCTCTCTTTTCTCCTGCCAGAAACTGGTGGAGATAAAAGAAACGGATCTTATAGCGGGTGATGTTGCACTCAAAACAATTGAAAATAATGAACAGGCTGTTATAGGATCTTATGTAGCTATGCAACCTGAAATGCCTATCAGTCTTAACGCAGTATTATCTGATGAACTGGTTTCTGCTGATTTTTATAATGCAGCAACTGTTCATGAATGGCAGTATGGTACCCAGGATGTAGGTATTCGTGATAACTATACCGCAATCACTCCTTACTATCGTATGGCTGACCGTGCAAACCGTGTTTTAATTGCATTACCGAATGCCGAAGCTCGTCGTGCAGGTGATGAAACTCTCCGCTCAAGATTGAGAGGAGAAGCTTTATTTCTCCGTGCATTTGCTCATTTTGAGTTGTATCGTTTCTACAGCGGTAGCGCTGTAGGTACAGACCTTGCTATGGCTTATTTGGAAACGCCTTCATTAAAACCTTTGGCCAGAATTACAGTGGATGCTTATTTTCAGAAATTAAAAGCTGATCTTACTGAAGCTAAAACTTTACTGACTCCTTATTCAGGAACAGCAGACATCTACAGAGCGAATACCATGGCAGCTACGGCTTTACAAGCTCGTGTGGCTCTTTATTTGAAACAGTGGAATGATGCTGTTACATTCTCTACAGAGTATATCAATGCAATTCCACTGGCAAGCAGAGCCAACTTCCCAGGTATCTGGTCAGACGCTACAGGTAACAGATCTGAAGTTGCTTTTAAACTTGGTCGTAATAATGCAAATAACCGTTTAGGATCTATTTTCCGTGGTATTTCTCCCAATACATCTAATATTGGTGGTGTAACATGGACGGTTTCTAAGAAACTGTATGACTTGTACGATCAGGCGAATGATGTTCGTTTCTCTACTTATTACAAAGATGAGCCTTTGCTCGCTGGCGGTTCACGTAAGTTTACCCGTTTGATCACTAAATACCAGGGAACTGGTTATGCTACTGCAAACGAAAATGTAAATGATGCGAAAATCTTCCGTACAGCAGAAATGTACCTGATTCGTGCTGAAGCTAGAGCTGAAAACAATGACTTAGTAGGAGCTGCTGCAGACCTGAATGCTTTACGTGCTGCACGCATCACTGGTTATACAGATGTAGCTTTGGCTACTAAAGATGCTGCCATCACTGCTATCATGGAAGAGCGCTTTAAAGAACTGGCTTACGAAGGTCACCGTTTCTGGGATCTGAGAAGAAAAAATCTACCAGTTGTTCGTTTGGTAGCCGATCTGGCCCAGGTGAATGCTACTACTACATTAGCGGCAGGTAACTTCCGTTTTGTATTACCAATTCCTCAGGTTGAAATGCAAGCTAACCCTTTGATGGTTCAGAATCCTGGATATGGTAACTAATTAACCTTGTATTTTTCTATACAAAAAAGAGAGCCGATCCTTACTAGATCGGCTCTTTTTTTTGTAGTATACAACAAAATTCAAATTATGCCCTTTTAGAGGGGGCTGATATATACATGTTTGGGATAGCATTTACTACTTGAAGAATAAATAAAGATGAGAGTAGGTGATAATAAATTACACACTAAGAATTATTTGAGAATTGTAGATTTTTGTTCTTTTATGATATGAGCTAGGTTAATTAGTCTTGTCCTCAAAAGCGCAAATCAGTAAAAGAGCTAAGCCATAGTTTAATTATACTAGTTTTAAGACCGTAGAATATTTTTTATTTATATAATATTTTGTATATTTATGTATTGTTTTCCCTACATTACATCAAGTCATTTTTAACTAAAACAATAAAATATGAAAATTCTTTCAAAAAATGAAATGAAACAAGTAAAAGGGGGAGTAATTGATTGCTTTGGACAGTGTTCCTTTTCTGGACCGAGTTATTCATTCCCTTATGCAAATTTATCTAATTTTAACAGTAGGTCAGATTTTATGAATGCAATGTGCGGGAGCGGCACTAGTAATGCAAATGGATTTACTCTACATCCAGAATGCGAAGTTTGGGAATTAATTCCAGAGGGTGGTTTGCAATAATAATATACTTTATTACAAAAGCTACAGCCGAAAGACTGTAGCTTTTTATTGACTAGTGCCGTAATAGATAGGCTAAATCGGTTATCTGATATGGTTCAGGTAATTGAAATCCATTCACAAAATAGGTAGGGGTTGATTTTATTTTATTTTGTATGCACCAATGATACATGGTTGAAATAGCAGTCTCCTCTTTTCCTGTCATTTTGCCAAAGTTGAAGTCTTTTTCGTTTTTTTTATGCTCCATGTCTATATACCAACTTCGAAGAGCTTGCCTAGCTTTGGTATTCGTTTTCCCATCTGCAAGAGACATGATATGTGCAACTACAGTATTTGCCACAGTATTTATATTAGGTTGAACAGCAAAAATTATTTGTACTTCAACGGTATCTAAACTTTCTAATAATTCTTCTACATGTGGGTAGCTCTTGGCGCAAGGTGAACAGAAAGGGCTGCACACTTTTATGATTTTATATTTTGCTTGCGGGTTTCCAAACTTGATTCCCAATTCATTAGAATCAGTTACGTGTCTCTGGCTAGCTAAAGACGCAGTAAATAATTCAGGGTTGTTTTTAAATCGCGTAATACTAAGAATTTCTTCTTTATTTTTATTTGCTTCAATTATAATAGGTTTAACTATGAGCCATACTATTGGAAAAATAAAAAAAATCGAAATGCCAGTTATCAAAAAATGTAATGAACTTTTTGTTGAAAGTGGTATTAAATAATCACTATTCCAAGCAGTTAACCACTCAGCTAAAAGAATACCTTGTACTATCAAACAAAGGATACACCATCGTTTAGCGATCTTCCATTGATAGTAAATAGAAAAAACTGTAAAAGGCAAGGTTAGTAGTGTTAACCAAGAAAGTAATATTGTATATTCAAAATTTAAAAGTAGTAATGACAAGCCAGCTATGAAATAAGCAAATCCAAGTTCCCCCCAACTTATAATACCAAGAACTTTTGCTGCTTTTGAGCCAAGTATATCTTTACAATTATTGCCAGGGCTAAACGAGCATGCTTTTTCTAGCGAAATATTTTTGGGATCTATTTCATACAGCAAGAATAAAAAGCAAATAAATAAACCTAGTAATTTTAATGTTAGCATCAAAATTAATGGCCATGAACCTATATCACCAAGTAATGTCATGGTTGATGTGAACAAATAAAGAGATACAATCAACACAAACGGAAGCTTCCGTGTAATGTTTTTAAATTCTTCTTTTTTTATGTTTGTTATATAATTGTTTTCACCAGATGTTGAGTTTGCATTAACTAACAATACAGGTGTGGGGAAGTACTTATCAAAAGTATCTCTACTAACTGAAGTCCACTTCATTCTTGTAGCATCAGAAATACTGACAGATACTGAATTAATTTCACGGACTACATGAAACCTACTTTGTCCCTCCTCTTGAATGTGAATAATAAAAGGCGTATACAAATTATGTAGTTCATCGGTTTCAATGATAGCGGCACTGTTATTTACATTCCATTGGTCTAGCGCATCGCTAATACTTAAGAGACTGGGGTAATTTGGATGGGTGGTTAAACTTCTCTCTATAGATGTTGTAGTTATTCGTAAACTTAGGGAGTCTCTAAGGTGGCAAATAGTTGTAATTATATTATCGCTTTTAGTAAAAGAAAATAATTTTAGCATGTAAGTAATATTAGCATAAACAAATATTCATAAATAGTAAATATAACTAAATTGATAGTATATTTATAAGCTGAGTCCTTGATTTACGCTTTGATTCTACTAGAAACGAGAATAACTTTTAGAGTATTGAAATCCATTCACGGATGGTTATCGATTAGAAAATTAAATATGTTCAAATTTTATAAGCAGAGAAATGCAAAAGACTGTGGTCCAGCATGTTTGCTAATGATTGCAGGTTTCTATGGAAAATACTACGGAATAGAGGAGTTACGGAATGAGGCAGGATATGGAAAAGACGGTGTAACACTTTTAGGTCTTAATATCGCGGCAACAAGTATTGGATTTCAGTGTGAAGGAGTGAATCTTAATTTCGAACAACTGAAAACTATAAAAATGCCAGCAATCCTTCATTGGAATCAAAATCACTTCGTGGTTTTGCTGGCAATCTCTCATAAAAGAAACAAAATTAAAATAGCAGACCCAGCAAAAGGAATATTTTCCGNNNNAGGAATATTTTGGATTTCGAAACAGGCGTTTCTGGAAAATTGGGCACAAGTAAGTGAACAAATAGGTATTGCTTTAAGACTTGAACCCACCGAAGATTTCTTTCGTCGGAAAATTGTACAACCTGAAAAGGTAAGCTGGCGTGTGATATTGAATTACTTAAAGCAAAGTAAGTGGCAAGTTGTACAAGTAATTACAGCCTTCTTATTGGTTCTTTTATTTCAACTTATATTTCCTTTTCTTACACAGAGTATAGTTGACACAGGGATTACTTCATCAAATCTTTCATATATAAAGATAGTACTACTTGCGCAACTCATGCTAACCTTTAGCCGAACAATTGTTGAGTTCATCAGAAGCCGTGTATTATTGCGTATTTCAGTGTCGTTAAATTCTTCTTTGTTGTCTGATTTCTGGATAAAACTAATGCGACTGCCTATCAGGTATTTTGATAGCTATCATACAGGTGATACTTTACAAAGATTGAATGATGGAAAGCGAATTGAAAGTTTTCTAACAGGGAGCACCCTTAATATTTTTTTTTCCTTTTTTTCCTTTATAACTTTTGCAACTGTATTGATTTTGTTCAATGTAAAGTTATTCATCATTTATATGGTCGGTAGCCTGCTGTATTTTCTGTGGGTTCGTTTTTTTCTTAAAATACGCTACAGGCTTAATTATGAGAATTTTCATATCTCTGCAAATGCTAACAACAATGCATTACAAATGGTGCAGGGTATGCAAGAAATTAAGTTACATGGTGCAGAACAAATTAAAAGGTGGGAATGGGAAGATTTACAAGCAACATCTTATAAACTTAGTTTTAAAACGCAGTCATATAATCAATTGCAACAAGCGGGTTCTCTGCTTATACATGAGGGGAAAAATATTATAATAACTTTCATGGTCGCAATGATGGTTATTGACGGCAGACTCAGTTTAGGATCAATGCTTGCTGTTCAGTATATTATTGGACAACTGAGCAATCCTATTGAACAATTAGTCTCTTTTATGCAGAGTGCTCAAGATGCCAAAATAAGTATGGAACGACTTAATGAAATTCATAGCCGTAAGAACGAAGAGCAAGGCGACGAGCAGAATCTCTACGAATTACCCAAAAATAGAAGTATCACATTTAGCAATCTGTCATTTGCTTATCCCGCCGACAATAAAAAACTTGTATTAAACCAGATAAATCTTCATATAGCTCACAACCAAACTACTGCAATTGTTGGTATGAGTGGGAGTGGCAAAACGACATTACTTAAACTACTTCTCAAATTTTATGAAGATTACCAAGGAAGTCTATATGTAGGTGATATCGACTTTCATAATATGAGTGCATCTTTTTGGCGAAAGCAGTGTGGATCTGTTCTACAAGATGGGTATATTTTCAGTGATACTATTGAAAAAAATATCACTATTGGAGACCCTAGCCCAAGTAGAGAAAAATTAATTTCTGCATGTAAAGCAGCAGAAATTTTATCATTTATTGAAGAACTACCTAACGGGTTTGCTACAAGATTGGGCTCTGATGGTATAAATATTAGTCAAGGGCAAAAGCAGAGATTGTTTATAGCAAGGGCAATCTATAAAGATCCGGAATACCTTTTCTTTGATGAAGCTACGAATGCATTGGATGGTAATACTGAAAATGTTATTGTCAAAAATTTAGATGCCTTTTGCAAAAACCGGACAGTGGTTGTAGTAGCACATAGATTGAGTACGGTTAAGAATGCAGATAAAATACTTGTCCTTCACGAAGGACGAGTATTGGAAGAAGGTAC
>DPWF01000118.1 GCA_003526435.1 Chitinophagaceae bacterium
TGACTTCCGTAAGTGCTTCTCAAATGAATACGTTCATCATTACCTGATAAATCGCAACTGGCGAACTGCCTGTTCATTCCACCACCCAGTGTATAATATATACGCGTACCATTGCCATTAAAACGAGGCTGGTCACCGCGTTGTGTGATCAACTTTTCAGCACTGCCATCTGCCTGCATCATGAAAGTACCCGTTACTGCAGTAAAAGCTGGTCCCATTGCATCGCTACCATTTTCTTTTCTGAATAATATCCATTTACCATCAGGTGAAAACGATGGTTGGCGGTAAATGCCTTTTGCAGCAGTAATTTTCCTCACTGCCCCACCATTTAAACCAGTGCTGTAAATGGCTCCGCTGTTTTCATCGTTCCAGGTAGTATAAATTATTGTATTTCCATCTGGTGAAAAAGAAGGCTCATATTCAAAATCGGTTCCGTTGCTGATACGTGTAGCTTTACCATTGGGTAATTCTTTTTTCCATAAATAACCTACTGCATTAAACACGAGCCATTTACCATTAGGTGAAGTAATTGCATGACGGATAACATTAGCCTTGAAAGTTTCCGGATTCAGGTTTTGCTGAAAACGAACTGCTTCAACAATTTTTTGTTTTACATTAACCGTAAAAGGAATATTGGTTGATTTGTTGGCTTCATTGATATCAATACGAACAATTTTACCTCTGCTCCATATTACAATCTCCTGGTCATTGGGCATCCAGTTAAAACCGGTATATAAACCAAAGATCGACCACGCTTCCTGTTGGTCTTTCGACAGATCATCATATACGGGCCACTCTTCACCGGTTTCCAGTTTACGCAGGTATAATACAGATTTTGTTCTTACACGTTTTACAAATGCCAGCGTTTTACCATCATGCGACAATTGTGGACGAACAGCACCTCCCGGGCCTCCTGTTATGTTATCAATACGTCCTGTTTCCCTGTCGAGCCTGCGTATAACAAAAATCTGGTTGTTGGGGTCTTTATTGTATTGGAATTGTCCGCCAGGATACATATCCTCACTGAAATAAACATAGCGGCCATCCGGAGATACTACGGGTTCGTTCACATCCTGCTGATCGTTCTTACGAACAGTTAATTGCAACCCGCTGCCGCCACTAATATGGTACATCCACATTTCTCCTGCACCCAATGAACGGGTTGATGTAAAATGTTTACGTGCCACAATATATTCGCCTCCCGGCATCCAGGCGGCATTATTCAATAAACGAAATGTTTCTTTGGTAATCTGAACCGGATTACTGCCATCGCGCTGCATTACCCAAATATTGTCGCCACCTCCCGCATCAGAAGTATATAAAATTTTACTGCCATCGGGGCTATACCTTGGCTGCACTTCAAATGCATGACCTCCACGTAACAGTTTTGCAGTACCCCCGCCGATGGGCATGGTATAAATATCGCCCAGCAAATCAAATACAATTTCTTTACCATCGGGAGAAACATCAAGGTTCATCCAGGTTCCTTCATTTACAGTAAAATTAATTTCCCTGACAGGGCCGGGAGGATTATTCACATCCCATTTGGCGGCTGGTTTGTCCTGTGCCTGTGCAAAAACAACAGACAGGAGAGCTGTCGACATCAATATAGATCTAAGCATAGCTAGTGGTTTAATGTTGAAAGATACGTAAAGATGGGAGTTAGGTTGACCAGGAATAGAAATTGATGATTGGGTATCTGTAAGCAGACTACTATCTTTATAAAAACGTAGCAATTGAACACCGCACAACAAAACTTTAGGGTACAGCTATGGATCAGCCTGCTGAGTGTGGTATTATTTCTTGCTAAAATTGTTGCTTATTATTTTACCCATTCATTGGCCATCTTATCAGATGCACTCGAAAGTATTGTCAATGTAATTGCCGGTTTTATTGGCTTGTACAGTTTATATGTTGCTGCCAAGCCTAAAGACCTTGAGCATCCTTATGGACATGGGAAAGCAGAATTTGTTTCTGCAGCCGTTGAAGGGGGATTGATTGTTGCTGCCGGCATCATGATCATGTATGAAACGGTAGCGAATATTCTCCGGAATGAGCCTATTCATCAGCTAGATACCGGGCTATGGCTGATAGGCGCTACCGCCATTACTAATTTTGTAGCGGGAAGTATCTGTTTGCGGATCGGAAAAAAGAATAACTCACTTGCTTTACAGGCCAGCGGTAAACATTTACAGATCGACACCTATTCAACGCTTGGCATTATTGCAGGTTTAATGATTATACTGGTTACAGAATTATACTGGCTTGACAAACTGATTGCGTTTGGCATGAGTGTATTGATTATTTATAATGGTTATAAAATCATCCGCTCATCACTGGCTGGTATTATGGATGAAGCAGATACTGAATTACTCGGACGTTTTATTGAAGTGCTGAATGCGCATCGTAAAAATAACTGGATCGACCTCCATAACCTACGCGTCATTAAATACGGTAGTTTATTACATATTGATTGTCATCTTACCGTACCCTGGTATTTAAACATACATGAGGCGCACAAAGAAATTGACGATCTTTCTGCGTTGATTAAACAGGAATTTGGCGATTCAATAGAATTATTTGTACATACCGATGGTTGTTTATCTTTTAGCTGCCAGATATGTAATAAAAATTGCGGTGAGAGACAATATCCATTTGAGCAAAATATTAAGTGGACGCTTGAAAATATTATTTCGGATAAGAAGCATCAGCTACAAAAAAATCCGCCCGCATAGTTTCTGCTTTATTATATAAAGATTTGAAATTATCCATGCTTTTAAGCCAATTAGCGAGTTCAGGATTTATCCAATTGAGCAATTGGATAATGTGGAGATAGTTTATCCAAAGAATATTTAAATCGTTACAGATTGGCTCATAATGGAATATTCTGTTTCGAAACTTTCTAACCTGATTTATAGTTAAAGCTAATTTTTCTCTTTTCACTGACCCGGCAAGATTAGGAAATGCATGCTGTAGTGGTTTCCAAAAATATTTCGCATTCCGCTTATTGAGAAGCGAACACCAAAAACCAAAAGTTAGTTCTGCGATTATTTTATCTGTTGATGGTTCGTGAAAATTTTCGCTCATTCTTTTCTTAACAAGTTTCCACTTCGTCAACTGTTCTTCTTGCTGACAAAACTGGAACCATTGATCTGTTTTAAAATGAACCATACAGGAACGATGAATCATGTTTCTAAGTGACACTTCTGCATATAAAAGTAACGGGTACAGTGACTGTGCTATTTTAATATTAAGTTGATAATATTCAAGTGCTTTTACCCTATCTCCATTAAATAATCGATCATAGGTTCTGAGTCTTTGTTCTGATATAAGTGCTTCAAGCGCATCGTCTTGCATGTAGTGGTAATTTTAATTTTTTGAAAATAAAATTTTATTTAAGTTTGTGAAGCAATACCCGGTACCTCCTCTCTCCTCGCATAGGATGATGAAACCGGGTTTTCGCTTTTACATACCTATCCTCAAGTATCTAATGCTTTTATTTTCAATTGGTTTTTCCGCTTAAAAGAGTGGTAGCTTCAAGAGAAGTTTATATTGACACAATAAACTTTTGCGGGAAATACTCGTATAAATACCTAATCAATTGCTGCTTTAAGAGATATTTCGGTTACTGTTGTACAGATTATCGCGTAATGCATGTTAAATTGCAGCCTCATACANNAATACAAATACCATTGCTATGCAAGCCTGGAAAGATTATCAGCAACAACACAAAGATCGTTTTCTGAATGAGTTACTCGACCTTTTACGTATACCAAGCGTAAGTGCGAGAGGCGAACATAAAGATGATATGATTCGTTGCGCAGAAGCTGTTGAAAAAAGTTTAAAAGAAGCGGGTGCCGATACAACCAATATTTATCCTACCGCCGGACATCCCATTGTATATGGAGAGAAGATAGTTGATCCATCCAAACCTACCGTGTTGGTATATGGTCACTACGATGTGCAGC
>DPWF01000067.1 GCA_003526435.1 Chitinophagaceae bacterium
ACCGACGTATCGGATATGAAAGAATAGATACACTGGCAAAATATGCCGCCACAAAAAATGTAAAACTGCTACTCTGGTATAACTCGGCAGGCGACTGGAACACAGTTAACTTTTACACCCCCCGGAATAAAATGTTGACACATGCATCGAGAATAGAAGAGTTTACCAAACTCAAAAAAATGGGTATTGCAGGAATTAAAGTAGATTTCTTTCCGGGTGATGGACAATCTGCCATGAAATACTATATCGATATTCTGAAAGATGCAGCCCAATATGGCATTGCTGTAAACTTTCACGGATCAACTTATCCTCGGGGTTGGTCAAGAACTTATCCTAACCTGGTAACAATGGAAGCTATTAAAGGGCAGGAATTTATTACGTTCAATCAGCAGGATGCCAACATGCAACCTGTTCATGCTACAACGATTCCTTTTACCAGAAATCTTTTCGATCCCATGGATTTTACACCGGTGAATTTATCCGGTATACCCGGTATCAAAAGAAAAACCACAAAAGCATTTGAACTTTCGTTATCAGTATTGTTTTTATCGGGTATTCAGCATTACGGAGAATCGGATAGTGGTATGCTCAAACAAAAAGATTTTGTTCAGGAATATATGCGTACTGTACCAGATAGTTGGGATGAAGTGAAATTTATTGATGGTTATCCGGGTAAATATGTAATACTGGCAAGACGCGCAGGAAAGCAATGGTATATTTCAGGTACAAATGGTGAAAACAAAGAACTTAGTCTACAGCTTAACCTGTCTTTTCTGAAAAAGCAATATAAAAAAGCTGTTCTCATTGGCGACGATGTTCAGGAAAAAGACCTGTTTAGCAGACAGATCGATCTCGAAAGCACTTACAATATTGTTATGCAACCATATGGAGGTTTTGTAATAAAAACAAAAGAAGATTGAAAGGTGAATTAATTATAAGTACGTCGTTTAATAAAAAGAGTGACACATTTAATGTGTCACTCTTTTATAATAAAACAGTAATGGTATGATACTTATAACAGTTTTCCTGCATCAGGTAAAAGGAATTGATTATTATTCCGATAGTCATATAATACAAACCCTGATTATTGCCAGCCTCCACCTAAAGACCTGTATAATTCTATCACTGCTGCTGATTGTTCTTTTTGCAATAAGGCAAGGGCTAACTCTCCCTGTAATACATTGCCTTGTGCCGTAATTACTTCAAGGTAATTGGCCATGCCATTGGCGAATAACATTTGTGCGCTGCCAATCCCTTGCTGTAAATGAGATACCCTTGATTGTGCAATTAACTGTTGTTCTTTTAATTTGTTTACTTTAATCAAAGCGTCTGAAACTTCACCTACAGCAAGTAACACAGATTGACGAAATGCAATTACTGTTTTCTCTCTGTCTACCTGCGAAAGCTGGTATTGTGTTTTTAATTTCCCCTTTTGAAACAAGGGTTGTGTAATGCCAGCCATAGTTGTAGCAAATAAGGAAGCGGGAACACTAAACCAATTGCTGGCCAAAAAGGAATTAATACCACCTGTAGCAGTAATGCCTAAAGAAGGGTACATGCTTGCTTTGGCAATTCCGGTATTTGCATTGGCAATGGTAATATCAAGTTCTCTTGCTTTAACATCGGGGCGGTTTGCCAATAGTGCTGATGGAATACCAGTAGATAGCTCACCGGAATAAACAGGATCGTAAATAGAGCCGCTGCGTTTAATAGAAGCGGGTGTAATACCAGAAAGCACGCTCAAATGATTTTCTTCCAATGCAATCTCTTTTTCCAATTGCGGAATTAATTCTGCCGCAACCAACTGTTGAGCTGTTGCTTGCTGTAAGGCAAGTACAGTAACCTGTCCGGCAGCATATTGATGTTTCAGTATGGAAAGCGTACTGTCGCTCAACAACAGATTCTTTTTTGCAATTTCCAACTGGGCATCAAGCATCAATAAATGATAATAGCCTTTGGCAACAGTAGCCACCAGATCAGTCTGAATAACTTTTTGCGCTTCGGTTGTTTTCAGATAGTCAGCAAGTGCTTTTGATTGCTGGTTTTTTATTTTACCCCATATATCTGCTTCCCAGCTAAGTGCAAGATTTACAGAATAGTCCTCAACATAAGATTTCCGGAGAAACTGGCTAAGACTAAGACCATTAAGGCTATTGTCTGAAGGTCTGTTGATGGCACCTGATGCCTGCAGTCTTGCTTCGGGTAAATATTCCAGCCTTGATTGTTTGATAAGTAATTGCGCCGCTTCCCTGTTTTGTAAAGCGGTTTGCATGTCATGGTTTCTGACAATGGTACTATCAATCAATTGCTTTAGTTCATTGTTTAAAAAAAACTGGTTCCAATGAATGCGGGCTATTGATAAAGTATCTGTTGTATTACCATTGCGATAGGTTGCTGCTATTGCCGGTTCAGGAGATGCAATATCTTTTGATACTTTGCAGGCACTGAAAAGAATTACTGTTAACAGTAGCAGGTATGGTTGTACGATTTTCATTATTGTAAGATTATTTTTTTTGTAGATCGAGTTTATCCATAATCCATTCATCGTGTTCTTCAGTTTTTCTGCCGCTTACTTTTTCCTGTAAGAGCTGGAAAACACTAAAAAGAACAGGAATGATGAAGATGCCAAGTAATACACCGGTAAGCATTCCACCAACTGCGCCTGTTCCAATAGAACGATTGCCCATAGCAGATGCACCAGTAGCCGAAAGAAGTGGAATAAGCCCCACAATAAATGCGAAGGAAGTCATTAATATAGGTCGTAAACGAAGACGTGAGGCTTCAATAGCAGCATGGTGTATGGAAAGCCCTGCTTTTCTTCTCTGTACTGCATATTCAACAATTAATATCGCATTCTTGGCAAGTAAACCAATTAACATGATCAGCCCTACCTGCACGTAGATATTGTTTTCAATACCCGCAAAACCGATAAATAAGAAAACACCCAATAGTCCGGTTGGTACCGAAAGAATAACCGCAAATGGCAACAGATAACTTTCATATTGCGCAGCAAGCAGGAAGTAAACAAATACAACAGACATTAAAAAGATTAAAGTTGTTTGCGAACCCGATTGCTGTTCTTCACGTGTAAGTCCTCCCCATTCGTAAGCATAGCCTCTTGGAAGAAATGCAGCAGCCGTTTCTTCAACCGCTTTCAACGCTTCTCCCGAACTATAACCGGGTTTTGGTACACCATTAATAGTAACTGCATTAAACAGATTGTTTCTCGTTACTGTTTCAGGTCCATATACTTTTTCAAGTGAAACGATGCCAGTAACAGGTACCATTTCGCCCAGATTATTCTTTACCTGTATATTGTTCAGTGTTTCAGGGTCAAGGCGATAAGAAACATCCGATTGTAACACAACTTTATACTGTTTACCAAACTTGTTGAAATCACCCGCCTGAAGACTGCCATAGAAAGTTTGAAATGTTTGCAAAAGGTCACTGATGGAAACACCCAGTTGTTTGGCTTTTTGTTCGTCAATATTTAGCTTGTATTGAGGGTTGCCTGTATTGAAAGTAGTAAACGCATACATAATTTCAGGACGCTTCATCAGTTCACCGATAAAACCATTTGCAGTTGCACTGAGGTTTTCCAGTTTTCCGCCAGCCCTGTCTTGCAGTATCAGTTCAAAACCATTTGTGTTACCAAAACCCTGAACAGTAGGTAATGTAAAGGTGAACAGGTCAGCCGCAGAAATAACAGATAGTTTCTGATTTACTTCTGCGAGTATGGCATTGATGTCTTCATTTTTACCACGTGTACCCGGTTTCTTTAATTTAGTAAAAGCCAGCGCATTAATTGGACTCGATGCGTTTGTAATGATATTCATACCAGCAACACTGTACGATTTTTCAACACCCTCTACAGTTGCAATAATACTGTCTACTTTGGCTACTTCTTTTTTGGTACGCTCAAGTGACGCACCCGGCGGCATACTAAGTGAGTACAGGAAAATACTCTGGTCTTCGGTAGGAATAAAACCGGTGGGTGTGCGTTTAACCAATACTACGGTTGTTGCCGTAATCAGCACCAATGCCGATAAGGCAATCCATTTGGTTTTAACTAAAAAACGCAGGCTGTTGCCGTAACGGGTGGTCAGATTTTCAAAGCCCGCATTAAATGCTTTAAAAAATCTGTCTTTAATACCTTTTGGCTTTTCTCCGGCAGCATGATTATTTTTAAGTAACAAAGCTGATAGTGCCGGACTGAGTGTAAGCGCATTCACTGCTGAAATAAGAATGGCAATAGCCAGTGTAAAGGCAAACTGTTTATAAAATATTCCTGCAGGCCCCTGCATAAAACCAACGGGTACGAATACCGCCGCCATTACAAGTGTAATAGAAATGATGGCACCCGATATTTCTCCCATACTTTTCAGCGTAGCAGTGCGGGCAGGTAAATGTTCATTGGCCATTTTGGTATGCACGGCTTCCACCACCACAATTGCATCATCTACTACTATACCAATTGCAAGAATCAGTGCGAATAATGTAAGCAGGTTAATCGTAAAGCCGAATAGCTGCATAAAAAAGAAAGTTCCCAGAATGGCAACCGGTACGGCAATGGTAGGTATGAGGGTAGAACGTAAATCCTGGAGAAAAAGAAATACAACGATAAATACAAGAATAAAGGCTTCTATCAAAGTCTCTATTACTTTTTCAATGGATGCATCAAGAAATTCTTTTGATGAATACGGCACGAATGTCATTACACCTTTGGGTAAATCTTTATTTACCCTTTCCATGATTTTATTTACTTCTGTAAGAATATCGTTGGCATTAGAGCCCGCGGTCTGGTAAATGAGTATCCCGGTAGATGGCCCTTTACCAACTTTGGCTTCCGAACTATAATTGAAAGAACCCAATCCAACCCTTGCCACATCTTTCAAACGGATAATAGAACCATCTGCGTTTGATTTCAGAATAATGTTTTCATACTCTTCATTTGAACTCAGTTTGCCTTTGTATTTTATTACATACTCAAAAGATTCTTTACTGCCTTCTCCAAATTTTCCGGGAGCAGCTTCCAGGTTTTGTTCTCTGATAGATGATAGTACATCTTGTGAGGAAAGTCCATAGCTCGCTAATCTGTCTGGTTTCAGCCAGATGCGCATTGCATAATCTTTAGTACCAAAAATAGTAGCCTGCCCTACACCATGTACGCGCTGAATTTCCGGAATGATATTTATTTTGGCGTAGTTCTGCAAAAAGGTTTCATCGTAAGAGCCATCACTATACAGTGCTATCGCCATGATGATGCTGTTCTGTTGCTTTTGTGTGGAAACGCCGGCCTGTAGTACTTCTGCAGGAATAAGACTGTTGGCTTTGGCCACCCGGTTCTGCACATTTACTGAAGCGATATCGGGGTCAGTACCGGCGGTAAAGAATACACTGAGCGTCATAGTACCATCGTTGTTGCTGTTCGATGTCATGTAAGTCATATTCTCTACACCGTTGATGGCTTCCTCCAGTGGCGTTGCTACTGAGCGGGCCACTACTTCTGCACTGGCACCTGGGTAAGTTGCAGTAACCAGCACTGCGGGCGGCGCAATATCTGGAAACTGTGTAATGGGTAGTTTGGTCAACGAAACGATACCCAACAACACAAGCAGTATGGATATTACGGTGGAGAGTACCGGCCGTTTAATAAATTTTTGTAGCATAATAGGTAATTGTGTTATTGATAAGGCAATAGGCTCTTACCAGCTATGAGGCTGTATAAAAAGCAAGTGCTTTTCAAGGTAATATGATGGATGATTAGTGTTTACTCGGTGAATGATCAGCAAGCGCACTGTCGATAGAAGTAGGTTGAGGTACTATTACAGCACCATCCCTCAGTCTTTGAATACCACTGAAAACAATCGATTCTCCGCTTGTAACTCCATTGTCAACGATATAATTGTTACCACTTTTTCCAACCACTTTAATTTGTTTGGAAACAACTTTATTACTGTCGCCAAGCGCAAATACATAGATTTTATCCTGTAACTCATAAGTGCTTTGTTGCGGAACCAATAATTTATTGTTCTGATGGAAAGGAATCCGAATTCTGCCACTGATACCGGAGCGAAGTAATTTTTGTTTGTTGGTAAAAAGCGCACGGAAAGAAATGTTGCCTGATGTTCTGTTGAATTGACCTTGTACCAATTCTACTTTTCCTTTTTCAGGATAAATGGTGTTATCGGCAAGTTCTAATTCAACAGGAGGGAGGTTATTTATTTTCTCTTCCATACTAGCACCTGGTATGGTTTCGGAAAAACGGAGAAATTCTGCTTCACTCATACTGAAATAAGTATGCACATTACTTACTTCTGTTAAAACGGTTAACGGAAGTTGCTCCCCTCTGCCAATAAGGCTGCCCTGTTTAAAGTTGATGTGGCCAACATAACCACTAACTGGTGCGTTAATTACGGTATATCCGAGCGTAATATCTGCACTCGTTTTACCGCTAACAGCCTGCGCATAACCAGCCTGTGCTTCGTGCAGCATTGCTTTCGCAGTTTTCAATTGCACTTCAGCAATTACTTTGTTGGCAACAAGGGGTTCAAGCCTGTCAACTTCAACCTGTGCTTTTTCTACATTGGCTTTAGCCAGGTTAATATTTGCTTCTGCTGTTTTACTGTATTGGGTATATTCTTTTTGATTGATCCGAAACAGCGGCTGTCCTTGTGAAACCCAGCTACCATCTTCCACATAAATTTTTTCGAGATAACCGCTTACTTGTGGGCGTATATCAATATTAGTGGTTCCTTCAACGGTTGCGGGGTACGACTGCCAGGTGGTGGCCGATCCGATCTCCAATTTTACAACGGGTAAAGCTGGTGGTGGCGGTGCCTGTTGGTTGGCGGCTTTGCCGGTGCAGGCAGCAAAATATAATATGCCTGCATAAATAACATAGGTAAACAGTTTGTTCATAACGTAATTAGTTTTTCTAACAGTGTTAGATTGTTTTGTGAAAAAAACAACATTTCCTGTTGCTTTAAAAATTTTGTGAAACACTGGTAGTTTATCTAACAGTGTTAATTTGGGGGGCTAAAAAAAAGTACCTAGTACTTCCTGCTTTGTATGCTTCATTGTTTAGGGTTTGTTTAGTTTTTAATAGAGTTGATCAGACCGCTGATGGCATCTTTCAGTACTTCCCGGTTGAGTTCATCCCGGTTAATCTGGTTAGTAAGGTTTATCGAAATCAATCCATGAACCACACTCCAGAAAGAGTAGTATTTACGGTCTATATATTCTTCCGAGCGTTTTTCAGCCGGTGTAATTTCTTCAATCTTATCCCAGAGCATATTCATCGGGCGAACATAATCAGGGCAACTGTTTTCTATTGAGCAGCAATTCATTTCCACCCCATACATCACCTGGTACAATTCCTTATAAGCAAAAGCAAAATGCCAGTAAGCCAGCCACATGGCTTCCAGTTGGCCTTCCGGAGTGGTACTCAATTCCCTTGCTTCTTCCATTTTGCCGGCAAGTTTTACATAGCCAATCCTGGTTAACTCCTTGAGTATGGCATCTTTATTACTAAAGTATTCATAGATAACCGGTGCTGTATAATCTATTTTATCGGCAATTTTACGCATACTAAGTGCACCCCAGCCCTCCTCTTTCACAATATCAAGGCTGGCACGAAGTATATTATGCCTCGTGTCTTCCTTAATTTTTTGTATGCGATCTTTACTGGACACTTTTCTTACACGTTTTAAAATCTAACACTGTTAGGCAAAATTAGCAGAATAGCTCTCATACTGCCAAATATTTTTTTGAAAAACCTTAAATCAATGATTTTTCATAGTAAAAGGAGGGTACAAAATAGAGGAATTCCGCATTTAAAATCTGCTCAAGCAAACGGATTACTCCCGAAAGCACCTTCAATATCATTATACAACCATCTGCAGGTTTTGTAATAAAGACAAAAGAAGATGGAAAGGAGGGTTGATTGGATTTGCTGCAACTATATTGTTTAACAAAAAGGGTGACACTTTTGATGTGTCACCCTTCTTCAAATATGATGAAAGTTAGATCAGTTAAAAACGATCCAGGTTCATCACTTTATCCCATGCTGCTACAAAGTCTTTCACAAATTTCTCTTTACCATCTTCGCAGGCATATACTTCAGCAATGGCGCGGAGTTCTGAATTAGAACCAAAAATGAGATCGGCACGTGTAGCCGTCCATTTAACTTCTCCGTTGACACGGTTACGACCTTCGAATTCCTGTTGGTGACTGTCGGCAGTAGCAGACCATGTAGTGCTAAAATCGAGCAGGTTTACAAAGAAATCGTTGGTGAGTACGCCTGGCTTATTGGTAAACACGCCATGTTTAGATTGATTATAATTGGTGGTAAATACACGCATACCACCAACCAATACAGTTAATTCTGGTGCTGTGAGCGTGAGTAACTGCGCTTTATCAATTAACAAAGCCTCGGCAGTAGCCATTTGTTTTCCTTTCAGGTAATTGCGGAAGCCATCAGC
>DPWF01000055.1 GCA_003526435.1 Chitinophagaceae bacterium
CATTATAAAACGATGTACTATGCAAAACATAGTACATAGTTTCGTTCTGTAATTAGCAACAACGAGAACTAAAATATTAAAGAATTTTTATGAGAAACTTGAAAAACTTACTGGCGGTTATCGGGCTGATTTCCGTTTCGGTAGCAGCCCAGGCACAGACTGCAAAAATCAATGGTGCTGTATCCGGCACACAAAAACCTGTTGAAGCTGCTTCGGTAGGTATTTTGCGTGCAAAAGATTCAGCCATTGTTAAAATGGCGGTGACAGATAAAACAGGTCAGTTTGAAGTAGAGAAACTGGCGGCGGGTAAATACCTGGTGCTGGTTCAGTCTGTAGGCTATGTTAAGTATTACAGTCCTGCATTCGATCTCGCCAATGGTCAGTCATATACCGTTCAACCCATTACACTTACCAATATTTCAAAAGAACTGGAAGGGGTAGTGGTGACGTCTAAAAAACCAATGATTGAGCAGAAATTAGACAGAACCATTATTAATGTGGATGCTTCTCCTACGAATGCAGGTGCCACTGTATTGGAAGTACTGGAAAAATCTCCGGGTATTTCTGTAGATAAAGATGGTAATATCAGTCTGAAAGGAAAACAGGGTGTTGTGGTGTTGATTGATGGTAAACCTACATATCTCGGTGCACAGGATCTGGCCAATATGTTACGTAACATGTCGAGTTCTAACCTGGAAACCATTGAATTGATGACCAACCCACCTGCGCGTTTTGATGCATCTGGTAATTCTGGTGTGATCAATATCAAAACCAAGAAAACGAAAACCATGGGTTATAACGCCAGCATTACAAGTGGGTTTACGCAAGGGGTGTTACCAAAAACGAACCATAGTTTTAACCTGAACTACAGGCAGAACAAGATCAACTTTTTTGCCAATGCCAGCTACAACTACAATGAGAACTTTGGAAATATTAAAATCGACAGAAATTTCCGTAATCAGAATACAGGTGCGCTGTTAACTACATTCAACCAGTTGGCAAAGAATGGCAGAATGTCTAATAGTTATAATTACAAAGCAGGTTTTGATTATTTCATGAACAAGAAAACAACACTGGGTCTTGTAGTAAATGGATACAATAACGTGCAGGATGAGTATACCGACAACACAACATATATCAAAGATCCAGCCGGCAGTTTATTAACACGAACACAAGCCATCAATGATATGAACCTGAAGTTCAAAAATGTAGGTGTGAATGCTAACCTCCGTCATGTGTTTGACAGTACAGGTAAAGAATTAACCATTGATGCAGATTATATTAACTACAATCAGAATAACAAACAGGTATTGAGCAATGAGTTTTTTGATCACATGGGTAATGTAAAATCACCGGATGAAATTTTAAGAGGTATACTGCCTGCATCTATCAATATCTACAGCTTTAAAGCAGATTATTCTCAGTCAATGAAAGGTCAGGTGAAGTTTGAAGCAGGTCTGAAGACCAGTTATGTAAATACAGATAATGATGCGCAATACTCGAACTGGAATGGTTCTCAGTTTATAAACGATGCTACACGTAGTAATCATTTCCTGTACAAAGAAAATATCAATGCAGCCTATATAAACTTCAGCAAGCAATTGAATAAAAAATGGAGTGCTCAATTAGGTCTGCGTACAGAAAATACCAATATCACAGGTAACCAGTTAACAACAGGAGAAGTGTTCAAACGTAACTATACTCAGGTGTTTCCAACGGCATACATTGGTTATACAGCGAACGATAAAAACCAGTTTGCCCTGAGTTATGGCCGTCGTATTGATCGCCCCAACTACCAGGATCTGAACCCATTCTATTATTTCCTTGATAAATATACTTATCAGGTAGGTAACCCGTATCTGCGTCCACAGTTCAGCCATAATTTTGAATTGGTACATACATACAGAGGGGTATTGAATACATCTTTAAACTATAGCAGAACAAATGATATTATCCAGGATGTACTGGAGCAGATTGACAGCACCAATTCTTCTTTTATCAAGAAAAGTAATATTGCCCGCAGACAAAATTTAGGTGCATCTATCAGCCTGGGTATGCCTGTTACAAAATGGTTCAGAACAAATGTGTATGTAAATGTGTTCTACAATCACTTTAAAGGAATGGTGAACAATGGAGAAATATCTGTAGGTGCTACATCATTCATGACCAATATCTCTAACCAGTTTACTTTCCCTAAAGGATGGGGTGCTGAAGTAAGTGGATTCTATCGTACACAGGGTGTAGAAGGTGTGTTGGTGGCCAGACCAATGGGTGGATTGAACATTGGTTTTACAAAACAGGTGTTGAAGAATAAAGGAATGGTTAGACTGGTTGTAAGAGATGTATTGTATACACAAATCTTTAACGGATACAGTAAGTACCAGAACGTGGATGTAACTATCCGCCAGAACAGAGATAGTCGTGTAGTAAACCTTAGCTTTACGTATCGTTTCAGCAAAGGAAAAACTGCGGCACAACGTAAAAGAGGCGGTGCAAACGAAGAACAGAATCGCGTGAACTTAGGTGGTGGAAACTAACTCATCGATTGTTAAGCTGAATTGAGCAGGAAATAAGGATGCCATTTTCCATTTGAACAGAAATGATTCCGCTCATCCTATTTTGACATTTTTGTGTATCACTATAAGGTCAATTTAGCAGCATCAACTTAGTTTTTTTCTCATGTGCATTATATAGAAGGCGGCCCCGATTTCTATCGGGGCCTATTTTTTTCCAGGAGTGAAGAAGTCCTAAAGTCGGAAAGTCCGAAAGAAGCTGGTATCGATGCAATCATCTTCCGGACATTCCGACTTGCTGACTTTCGGACTCCTATCTTTCGGTCTTTCCGACTTCCCGACTTATCTTTACAGAAATTTAACCACCATGCCTTCTTTCGACATTGCCAGCAAAGTAGACCTCCAGACTTTGGATAATGCCATTAATACCGTAAAAAAAGAAATAGCAGGTCGTTTCGATTTTCGTGATTCACATGTATCTGTTGAGTTGAATAAAAAAGATTATGTGGTATCTCTGGAAGTGGAAAGTGATATGAAAATGAAGCAGTTAATTGATGTGCTCATCAGCCGTGCCATTAAACAGGGTATTGAGGGAACTGCCTTCGATTTCTCCAAAGATGCTTATCCGAGCGGGAAAGTGGTAAAAAAGGAAGTATCTGTGAGAAATGGCCTTAAGCAGGACGATGCCAAAAAAATCGTGAAAATGATCAAAGACAGCGGAATGAAGGTTCAGGCAGCCATAATGGACGATATTATTCGTGTAACAGCCAAGAAAATCGATGATTTACAAGAAGTTATAGCAAAATGTAAGACTGCAGAGCTGGGCATTCCGTTGCAGTTTATTAATATGAAGAGCTAGGAGATAGCAAGTCCGAAAGACCGGAAGACGGAAAGTCCGAAAGATGATTGTATCGATACCTATTTCTTTCGGACTTTCCGTCTTCCGGTCTTTCGGTCTTCTTATCTCCTTTGATTTGGCAATTAGCCCCATACTCCTTACCTTTGCCCTCCTAAAAATAAGCGTACGGCCAAATCCGTACCACCTAAAACAAATAATTATGAAACAAGGTATCCATCCGGAAAGTTATCGTTTTGTAGTGTTCAAGGATATGAGTAATGGTCATTCATTCCTGAGCCGTTCAACTGCAGCATCAAAAGAAACCATTCTTTGGGAAGATGGTAAAGAATATCCTGTTATTAAACTGGAGATTTCTAACACTTCACACCCATTCTATACCGGTAAAAATATGCTGGTAGATACTGCAGGTCGTATCGACAAATTCAAAAAACGTTACGAGAAGAAGAAATAATTTCAACTTCAATCATATTAGAGTCCCGCTTGTACAACAGGCGGGACTTTTTTTTGCCTGATTTTTCCGTTTATCACCAACCACATCAATATGCTATTTATACAGCATGTTCATGCAGGTACTTTCGTGTTCATTACTTAAAAACAAAGTTATGTTGATGAATAAATGGGGACGATTTTTACTGGTGATGATGGTAGCTGTAACGTCCTGTTCAAAAAAAGGAGATTCCATTATCCAACCACCTGTACCTGTTGAACCGGTACAAGGAAAGCTGGCAAAAATAAGTTACGACAGTGGTGCTTATGATTCATTGTATTATTCTCCCGCAGGTAAGCTCATCAAAATAAAATCTGTTTGGGATCCTTCATCTGCTGTTAGTGTAACCTATTTCTTCGATTATAATGCACAGGGGAAACTTACACGCATCAACAGCGACCAGGGAGAAGAGTACCGTTATACTTATTCAGGCAACCAGCTTGAAGAAGTGGGGCAGTATGTGGGTGGCCTTAAAATAAGACACAAAGGTTTTACATATAATAGTCAGGGGGTACTCACATCAACTCATACTTATGCCGATATCCTGAGTAACCCGAATGATCAGGATTTTCTCGACATGTTTATTTATACTTATTATGCTGATGGTAACCTC
>DPWF01000093.1 GCA_003526435.1 Chitinophagaceae bacterium
ATCAGACTTTGATAGTTTTGATGGCTCAAATTACTACTACATGTATCATTTGCCCGTTTACCAGGAAAAAGACAAACAGCGTGTATATGAATTTATGCAGCAACATCCTTTCGCAACGTTAATAGGTGTTGCCGCAGATCAACAACCCGTGGCCACACAAATACCGGTGTTACCCAGAGAAAGAGATGGCAAATTGTTTTTGACAGGTCATCTCATGAAACAGACCGATCACCACAAAGCATTTTTAGAAAATAGTCATGCGCTGGTATTGTTTACCGGGCCACATACTTATGTAAGTGCCAGTTGGTATGAAAATAAACAACAGGCTTCCACATGGAATTACATGACAGTACATGCAAAGGGTAAATTACGTTATCTGCCCGATGAAGATTTGCCAGGTATGCTGGATGAACTGACTTCATATTTTGAAAACAATCCCTCATCTCCCTCACTCTATAAAGATTTACATGAAGATTATCTTCAGAGATTGATGAAAGCTATTGTGGCTTTTGAAATTGAAGTGGAACAAACCAACGCAGTTTTTAAACTGAGCCAGAACAGGGATGAGAAGAGTTTTCGGCATATTGTTGAAAGGCTGGAAGCCGGAGATGCAAACGCACAAAGTATAGCAGCCGAAATGCGGAAAATACAGAAGGGATTGTTTGAATAGTAATTGCTTAGTAGTACATTTTTGATAAAACCTTCTGTGCGTGAAATCATAGAAAAGCCCCGACATCATAGTCGGGGCTTTTCTGTAAAGTGGAAAAATATATGCAGATGTAAAACTAAAGTTGTTCATCCCTCGTACATGTTCGGGTAAACAAATCAACCCAATACAATAAAACGTACAGTATGAAAAAGTTATTTTTTATGATTTGCGCCACTATTTCACTTAATGCAGTTATTGCACAAGAGAAAACGGTAGAAGTGGGTGGTGCCCCCATGTATCCATCGAAAAATATTGTTGAAAATGCAGTGAATTCAAAGGATCACACAACACTGGTAGCTGCGGTTAAAGCTGCCGGACTGGTTGAAACATTACAAAGTGCGGGGCCATTTACCGTTTTTGCACCAACGAACGCGGCTTTTGGTAAATTGCCGGCAGGTACTGTTGAAACACTGGTGAAGCCTGAGAATAAGGCAACACTCACAAAAATTCTTACATACCATGTGGTGGCAGGTAAATATGATGCTGCTGCTATTGCTCAACTCATTAAAGATGGCGGTGGTACAGCTACGCTGAAAACAGTTTCAGGAGGAAATCTGAAAGCCACAATGAAAGGAAAGAAACTGATTCTTACAGATGAAAAAGGGGCCAGTTCAACGGTAACCATCAGTAATGTGTACCAGAGCAATGGTGTTATTCATGTAATTGACAGTGTAGTATTACCAGGATAGTGCAATTATTCACAAAAGCAACAGAAGCCGGCAGATTTGCCGGCTTTTTATGTTTGCAGGTCGGCCATTTTACTGCAACTTTGCCGACAGCACGGTATGAAAAAAATCATCATCACATTAGACGGATTTTCCTCCTGCGGAAAAAGTACACTGGCACGGCAATTGGCCAAAGAACTGAACTATGTATTTATCGACAGCGGCGCTATGTATAGGGCCATCACACTGTATTTTATACGCGAGCATATTGATTGCAGCAATACAGCGCAGGTAAAAAAAGCTTTGGCCGATATCAATCTCTCATTTGAATACAACCCGCTAACAGGTCAAAGCGATATGTACCTGAATGATGAAAATGTAGAACTGCTGATCCGTGAAATGGTAGTAAGTGAACGGGTGAGTGAAGTGGCAGCTTTAAAGGAAGTGCGTGAATTTGGAGTAGCACAGCAGCAACAGATGGGTACCAGGAAAGGAATCGTTATGGATGGCCGCGATATAGGGACTACTGTATTTCCTGAAGCGGAACTGAAAATATTTGTCACGGCAGACCCGGCAGTAAGAGTAGAACGGAGATTCAAGGAATTGTATGAGAAAAATCCGGCTATTACAATTGAAGAAGTAAAACGTAATCTTGAAATGCGGGATTATGTAGATAGTAACCGTGAATTCAGTCCGTTAAGGCAGGCCGAAGACGCCATTGTATTGGATAACAGTGATCTTACGAGAGAAGAACAGTTACAAGTGGCTTTAGGCTGGGCACGGGAAAAAATGCGGTAATAGCGCAGGTATTTATTTTGACCGGAAATAGGCTTTATTAACTATATTGCAAAAAAAAGGGTCCCTCCGTGGAAACGGAACGACCTCTACGATTGCTTGCCATACGAAAATTCTTGAAGGGTTTTATCCCTGATATCTTAAACGCGGAATGCGTTGATTGCGATTGTTTGTTGTCTCTCTTCGATTGCCTTGCCGTATGAAATACGATTGCTTTCTGATGTAAAAGTAGAACACAGAATAAATGTAAAAAAGACAAGTTTAGCCGGTTTTTCTTATGGTAAAAATGGGTTTTCTTGTCTGAAACCCTTTATTTTATTGGGTTTCTGGTTAAAATTGATATGATGCCCAACCGTACGCAGGACCCCTTATTTCAACTCATAAAGTCGCTCCAGAAATCGGAAAAACGACATTTTAAGCTCTATATCAAGAGAAACTCGGCCAAAGACGACCTTAAAATCATACAACTCTTTGATGCACTGGAGAAAATGGCTGATTTCGACGAGAAAAATCTGCTTAAAAAACTCCCGGGTATTGAAAAGCCACAATTGGCCAATCTAAAAACCCATTTGTACAAACAACTTTTATCAAGTCTGAGGCTATTGAAGAGTACGGAGAGCATTGATATGCAGTTGCATGAACAGCTCGATCATGCCCGCATACTCTATAATAAAGGATTATATCATCAGAGTTTGAAAATACTGGATCGTGCAAAAGATATGGCGCACCAGTATCACCAGGATAGTTTTCTGATTCAGATCATTTCACTCGAGAAAAAAATTGAAACCCTGCATATCACCAGAAGTATGCAGGACCGGGCAGAACAATTGACACAGGAAGCCAACCTCGTGAACGATAAAAGAAAAATAATTACCCAGCTTTCCAATCTTGCTTTGCAATTGTATAGCTGGTATGTGAAGAATGGTCATGCCCGGAATGAAGCAGATGAAAAGGGGATCAAAGAATTTTTCAAATCACAATTACCGGAAGATGCTGATCGGCTTCAGGGTTTTTATGAAAGGCTGTATTTGTATCAGAGTTATTGCTGGTATGCGTTTATCAGACAGGATTTCCTGATGTATTACCGTTACAGCCAGCAATGGCTGAACCTCTTTGAAGCCGAACCAGGTATGATTGAAGTGGAAACAGGACATTATATCAAAGGCTTGCACAATTTACTAAACGCACATTTTGATCTCCGTAATTTTAAAAAGTTTGGAGAAGTACTTGCAAAATTTGAATCATTTGCAGCCACAGATCTTCCTAACAGACACGATATTTTTAGGGTGCATAGTTTTATTTATATTACCAGTGCAAGGCTAAATCAGCATCTCATGCAGGGTACATTCCAGGAAGGGCTTAAACTGGTACCATATATTGAGGCTCAGCTTGCAGATAATGCACTGTATATTGACCAGCACAGGGTACTGGTGTTTAATTATAAAATAGCTACCCTGTATTTTGGCAGTGGTGATTATAATACCTGTATTGATTACCTGAGAAGAATCATCAATGATCATGTAGACCTGCGTAACGATTTACAGTGTTATGCCCGATTACTCCATCTGATGGCCCATTATGAATTAGGCAATGCAGAATTGATTGAAACATCCCTGATTAAATCGGTGTATCGTTTTATGGCTAAGATGGAGAACCTGACTGTAGTGGAGGAAGAAATGTTCCGGTTTCTCCGTAACTCATTTCAGATGCCGGCCAAAGAAGTAAAAACGGCGCTGAAAGATTTTCTTCAGAAGATTAAACACTATGAAAAAAATCGCTTTGAAACAAGAGCCTTTGCTTATCTGGATGTGATTTCGTGGGTGGAAAGTAAAGTCTATAGCAAAACCATGAGTACCATTATTCATGATAAATACCTTAAAAGCAAAAGAAAATAAATCATAAATATCCCGACAATGGACTTAAATCCTGTGCGGGATATTTATTATTCTTCGAAATAAACAAGACTACCACCTACCCATTCTTTGTCTTTATTGTAACGCACACCAATCATTTTTCCTTTGCTTAATCTGGCCAGGTTATTGGTGGCAACGGGTCTTGCTTCACCATCTTTCCAGAAATAAAAAATGCGGATCTCTACTTTGGCAGGAATATCAGGGGTTTGAATAACATCTGCATATTTTACTTTCCGCTGTAATATCCAGTTTTCCGGATCGGTAACTTTATCAATATCTGCTTTTGTTACATCAATCACCACGCCCTGTCCGGCAAAAGAAAACAAGGGTTTCAGCACATACTGATCAAGGTTTTCCGGAATGGTATCCAGTTCGTTCAGGAAATAAGTTTTCGGAACATAAGGATGATCAATAAAAGGCAAAGTGTATTTACTGATACGGTAAAACCAGTTGGGATGTGGCACCCACTCTACATCGAGTTCTTCCAGCAACAATTTTCCTTTTTCCTGTATAGCCTCCGATTGTTGTTGCAGGTCATCAAAAATGATACGGTTATAGATTCTTTTTACCTGTATTTTTTTACCTTCAGCATTAAGATAGAATAATTGGGTTCCTTCCTGTATCAGTTCCGTTAAACAGACCAGAGGAATACCTGTGTACATACTGGTACAGTAGAAGTCGATCTTTGTTTTTTGCTGGTGTGGTAATATTTCCAGCAGTATTACATTTTCGGCTGGATGGTTGCCAAGCAGGATTTCTCTTAGCAGTGACGTATATGTGTTGCGATCATAACCATTCAGGTAAGTGCTGTATCCTTCGGGAACGGTGAAATGTCTGCGTGTAACTTCATCCTGCCAAACCTGGTAGCCAAACAGGGTAGGGAAGCCCTGCATTTCTATGAGCTGGGGTTCGTATTCTCCATTTTCATTTTCACAGATGCCGAAATCAAAAGCAATAAAATGTGTATGTGCATTTTCATTCGGTACCCTTACATCGGGAGGAATAGCATGTGAAGTGAGTACATTAAAATTGAATTGCGTGATCACATCCACGATACTTTCACAGGCACCAAGTACTTTTTCTTTACNNGGAACTCGATGGCACCCGGAAACAAACTATTCAGGTCGGCTAAATACGCCTCGTATTGTTCAACACTGAATTGTTTATTAAAAGCCTGTCTGATGGATGTAACCATAACTCTTCTTTAGGTCTTTGAAAATATAAAAACCTTTTGATACGAAGAAGACATTTACCTTCTGTGACCGTTAATTTATTATTTCTCAACAGCCAGTTCCTGCGTGGCGAGCTGGAGAAAATTGGGAAGGATGGTTTTGTAAGTGGTAAGAATTTTTCCCGGATCCTGTAATTGTTCCACCATGCTTTGCCATTTGTCTGCACCGTGGTTCTCAATTACGGTTTGTTTTTTATCCTCTCTCATCAAGTACATGTGCATACCTGATGCATCGGCTTCGGGATGAAACTGCGTACCTATAAAATGATCATTGAAGCGGATAGCCATGATGGCCCTTTCGTAAGGAACATGTGGTCTGTTCTTTTCAATGGCAAGAATAGAGGCACCCATCCGGTGTAGTTTGTGAATATCAGGCTCAATAACCTGGTAGTCGCGGCTGTCTACACTATAGAAAGGATCATTTAACCCATCAAAAACGGGTTCACTGGTACCACCATCGAGCATATGAACAGGAAAAACGCCAAAAGCAGTTGATTTTCGTTTACAAACATTACCAATGGCATAATGCCTGCAAATCAGTTGAGGACTGTGACAGATAAAGAATACATGCTTTTTATCG
>DPWF01000021.1 GCA_003526435.1 Chitinophagaceae bacterium
ATAGTCCACTGCCAAATGAATATGCGGATATGTTAATAAAAGGATACTAATGTTTACATCAAAGCTCTGTCGCTAAACTGGTCTTTTTTAATTAACAAAAGTATTGGGAACAAAGTAGTACTATCTAATTAGTAGCTGAGTAGTAAACTATTTGCCACTTTAAAACTTACTACTACTTCTTTCTTTCCTTTTAATTGGAGGGTATAGGTTTGATCATATTCCTCAATCCCTTTTACTTTAATCGGATCGCCTAAGGAGAACCCGGTTTTATCAAGGTAATTCAAAAAAGTAGCAGAATGATCTGTAACACCTGTAAAAGTACCTTGATCACCTTCTGCAAATGTTGATAGCAAAACAGCTTTTGATTTCGGAAGAACACCATTTGCATCTGGTATTGGATCGCCGTGCGGGTCTGCTTTAGGAAATCCCAAAAACATATCCAGTTTATTGGTCAGGTCTTCGCTGTGTATATGTTCCAGTTGTTCTGCGAGGTCATGTACTTCATCCCATTTATACCCCAATTTATCAACCAGAAACACTTCCCAAAGCCTGTGGTTGCGAATGATGCCCACAGCCACCTGTCTTCCTTTTTCTGTTAGTTTAACTCCCTTAGACTTTTGATAAGTGACGAGTTTCTTTCCTGCCATCCTTTTCAGCATATCCGTTACAGATGGGGCATGCACTTCCAGTACTTGCGCAAGTGCTGAAGTGGCAACTACTAAACCATTGGCTTCCTGCAACTTATAAATAGCTTTGAGATAGTTTTCTTCTGTAAATGAATGCACCGGTTCTATTGTTTTGATGAAGATACGTAAACCTGTAAAAAAAATAAATTAGATTAACCTAATTAATCAATTAAAATAATCTAATTTTGAATTAAGTATCTGTATTTACAATGAAGAAAACGATCCTCTTATCCCTAATTATTCTGAGCATTACCGCCATCATTGCCTGTCAGAAAATATTACCAAAAGCTCCTCCTGAGGATGCATTATTGGACGGTCCTGTAGAAGGTCTTAGTTACGAAGAGCAAAGAAGATTTTTGGCAGGTGATGTGGCTTTTAATGACGAAATTTTCACTTCGGCAAATGGTTTAGGTCCGGTATTTGTAGCCACCAGCTGTGGCAGTTGTCATGCAGGTGATGGCAAGGGACACCCTTTTACCACACTTACAAGGTTTGGTCAGGTAGACAGTACAGGTAACAAATTTTTGCACCTGGGCGGTCCGCAATTACAAAACAAAGCATTACCCGGCTATATGCCTGAGCAGATACCTAGTGGAGCCACATTTTCAAATTTTATGCCACCCGCTAATACGGGATTAGGATTTTTAGAACTGGTTACAGATGCAGATATATTGGCAATGGCTGATCCTACTGATGTAAATGGTGATGGGATCAGCGGTGTACCCAACTATGAATACCTGCCTCCATTTGTAACTCCCTTTACAAATGCCATTGCAAGAAACGGAAAGTACATTCATCGTTTTGGTAAAAAGGCTGCGGCGTATAATTTGCTGCAACAAACAGTAAATGCTTACAACCAGGATATTGGTATCACTTCTACCTTTCAGCCAAAAGACGTTTATACCGGATTAAATATTGAACCCGAAGTTTCTGATGTAACGATACACCATGTTGTTTTCTATCTACAAACTTTGAAAGCACCTATTCAAAGAAATCAAAATGATGCTGACGTAATAAAAGGGAAGAACACATTTATACAAACGGGTTGTGAGGGTTGCCATAAGCAGACACTGAAAACAGATATTTCTACCATCGCTCCATTATCAAACAAAACATTTCATCCTTATACAGATCTGCTGTTACATGATATGGGACCGGGCTTAGACGATGGATATACAGAAGGTAGCGCGAATACTGCTGAATGGAGAACTCCACCGCTTTGGGGATTGGGTCTGTCTCCGAATTCGCAGGGAGGAAAATATTTTCTGCTGCATGATGGTAGGGCAAAGAGTATTGAAGAAGCCATACTCCTGCATGGAGGCGAAGCACAGCAAAGCAAAAATAAGTTTATACAACTTTCAACACAAGAGAAAAACAACCTGCTGAAATTTTTAGCATCACTGTAGTATTTTGAAAAGATGAACAGAAAAGATTTTATACTTAGATCCTGTACAGCTTGTCTCGGCGTATCCTCTGTGGCAACATTTTTGGGTTCTTGTGCAACTACAAAATTTTCAAATGGCAAGTTGCTCAAAGACGGAATTGTAATAGATATGCAAGAGTTTGTCATAAATGGAAGTGATAAATATCGCTTATACATCGTAGTACGTAATGAGGAGTTGGTGTTCCCGATTTGTGTGTATCGTTTTAGTGATAAAGACTATTCAGCTATCTGGATGCAATGTGCACATCAGGGAGCCGAACTTAATGTGGCAGGCGATTACCTACAGTGCCCGGCACATGGCAGTGAGTACGATAATCGAGGTAAGGTAACCAACGGACCTGCCGACAAAAACCTGCGCACTTTTCCTGTAACCATCAATAACAACGAACTATTCATTGACTTGAGAAAAATATGAGACTATTTATATACATAGTGACATTTGTTTTCTTTTCCTCAACTGCTATTGCACAGATAGACCCTGTATTGCTTCGCAGAATGGCAAAAGACACATCGGGTATGCTATTAAATATGGATGCCGTGTATAACCGACCTTTTCTTCAATCGGGTAAACTACCTGTAGCATTGGGTGGTTAT
>DPWF01000008.1:0-1242 GCA_003526435.1 Chitinophagaceae bacterium
CATTAAAAATACGGGCATTGTTAATGAAGGCAGTATTGTATATGGCGATGTATGGATCAGAAATGCCCGTATTGAGCAGATTGGCAGTAACCTCAGCCCTGCCGTAAATGTTACCGAAATTGATGGCAGTAACCAGTTTCTTTTACCCGGCGTAATTGATGACCAGGTACATTTTCGTGAACCCGGACTTACCCATAAAGCCACTATTTATACTGAAGCAAAAGCCGCCGTTGCCGGAGGCGTTACCAGTTTCATGGAAATGCCCAATACAAGTCCGCCCGCATTTACCCATGAACTTCTTGAACAGAAATATGAAACCGGTAAAAACACTTCACTGGCTAATTATTCCTTTTATATGGGTACTTCCAACGATAACATAGAGGAAGTATTACGCACCAATGAAAAAAAGAACCAGATATGCGGCGTGAAAGTGTTTATGGGATCATCCACCGGCAACCTGTTGGTCGATAGTCCACTTGTACTGGAAAAAGTATTTGCCGGTTCAGAACTGCTGATCGCTACCCATTGCGAGGAAGAAAGCATCATAAGGAATAATTTGCAAGCGCTCAAGGCGCAAAAGGGAAAACTGGAACCTTCAGACCATCCCATCATCCGTAATGAAGAAGCCTGTTTTGAGTCCTCATTTAAAGCCATTCAGTACGCCAAGAAATACAATTCCCGTTTACACATATTACACATTACCACTGAAAAAGAACTACAGTTATTTGGCAACATGCTTCCGCTTTCCGAAAAAAGAATTACTTCGGAAGTATGCGTGCATCACCTGCATTTTACCAGCGATGATTATGCGACACTCGGCAACCAGATTAAATGTAATCCTGCCATTAAAGCACCACATAACCGTAAAGCGCTATGGGAAGCCTTACTCGACGACAGACTCGATGTAATAGCCACCGATCATGCACCGCATACCTGGGCAGAAAAACAGGAAGACTATGAACATGCACATGCAGGGCTTCCATTGATACAACACTCACTCGGACTAATGCTGCACTATGTAAAAGAAGGAAAAATAAGTCTTGAGAAAGTGGTGGAGAAGATGAGCCATGCTGTGGCCACCTGTTTTCAAATCAAAGAAAGAGGTTTTATCAGGGAGGGTTATTATGCAGACCTTGTGTTGGTGAATATGAATGAACCCTCTACCATTCAAAAAGACAATATCCTTTACAAATGTGGATGGAGTCCGCTTGAAGGACAGGTTTTACCTGCTACCATCAATTA
>DPWF01000008.1:1268-3100 GCA_003526435.1 Chitinophagaceae bacterium
GGAAAAGGGTTGTTTGATGAATCTAAGAAAGGGATGAGACTGGGATTTGAGAGATAGGAAAAAAGAAGACCGAAAGTCGGAAAGTCCGGAAGTCCAAAGACAGTAACGCCGGCGTAATCACCTTTCGGTCTTCCTGACTTTCCGATTTCCGGTCTTTATAACTACCTAACTTTAGCACATGCAGATAGACAAAACCACACTTGCCGACCTCTCTATTTTTCATAGTGAGGAAGAACTATCGGTTGTACATTTTCTTGATCATACGCAAACCAATAACGGCAGAGAATATTTGTATGATATGGTATCTAAGCCACTGTCTTCTATAGATGCTATTAAAAGTAATCAACAAACCATACGCGACCTGATACCATTAATTGATCGCTGGCCAGCAACAATTACCAATGGTACCATTATGGTCATTACACAGTTTTATGATTCACAGATCAACAGGTATCCAACACAACCAAATGTTGTAAGCAGTTATATCTACAAGTTATTCAATGCCCCGGATTTTTCTTTAACCCGATATACCATTTCACATTGTATTGATTTTATAAAAGGTCTGACTACCATTTCCAGTCTTGTGAAAGAACATTGTTCCAGCAACCAGTTGCTTATCTGGGCTGAGCGAATTGACATGTTACTACGTAAGGGGTCCATTCCTGAAATGGCTGATCAGTCAAAAGAAGAGCTAAGCAACTGGAAGATGCTCAGTTATGCCGACTTTGTGCGCTTTCATTATAAAACATATCTCTTTGAGCTGATTGATATTTACAGTCGTATTGATGCATTCTTATCACTCAGTATTGCCTGTAAAAAATATGACTTCAGTTTCCCTGAGGTACATAAATCGGAGCAGCCCTATATTGAAGCAACAGGATTATACCATCCATTGCTACAGGTACCTGTATCATATGATGTTGACATGAGCAGGGAAAAAAATTTCCTTTTCCTCACCGGTGCCAATATGGCCGGCAAGAGTACTTTCATCAAAGCCGTTGGCGTAAATGTTTATCTGGCACACTTAGGTATGGGCGTACCGGCAAAAAAAATGAAGTTGAGTTTGTTTGATGGATTACTGAGCAATATTAATGTAGTTGACAATATCATTAAAGGAGAAAGTTATTTCTTCAATGAAGTACAAAGAATCAGGAATACCATTGAAAAAATAAGTGATGGCAGAAACTGGCTTATTCTTATTGATGAACTCTTCAAAGGTACCAATGTGCAGGATGCCATGAAATGCAGTACAACCGTAATAGAGGGTTTACGTAAAATGAAAAATGTACTATTCATTCTCTCCACACACTTATATGAAATCGGAGAGCCTTTACAACAATTCAGTAATATCCAGTTCCGCTATTTCGAAACCAGCGTAAACGACGACCAGCTTGTTTTCAGCTACCTTCTCAAAGAAGGCATCAGCAACGACAGACTTGGATACCTCATATTGCGAAAAGAAGGAGTGGTGGAATTGCTGGAGAAACTATAGTAAAAGACAAATTTTTGATGTCAGATTTATTTTTTGGTGTTTGATTTGGCAGTTTTATCTGTAGCAGCAAAGATGGCTGTAAGTTCATTAGCCTCCCGGACTAATTCATTTAATGCAGGACTGTCAACCAAACCCGCCTCTTGAATAACCTCTAACCAATAATGCGACTCATCTGCTTCCTCAAGTACAATTTGTATTTTATAAATGAAATCTGCTTTGAATTTTGCTCTTACACTGGCCCTATAATTTGCTCCTACAGATCCGGCAGAGCGAATAAGTTGTTTGCTAAATTCAAACCCAATTGAATTTCTTGGTAATAACTCGCAAAGTTTAATAATAG
>DPWF01000326.1:0-1808 GCA_003526435.1 Chitinophagaceae bacterium
AATGATTACTCGCAGCCGTCAATTTCGAATGCCTGAAGATGGAACCAGTTGCTGTTTTACGCCCTTCGAATTTTTTACTGTAAAAGCTTGCTGTTCCCTTTATGGCTTTCCCCTTGATGATGAATGAATCGAGTGAAGTAAGTGTATCGCCAATGATGATGAGACTATCTTCTATCAAACCTGTGCTATCGGTTTTCAATAAGGGAATCGTATCAGCCGGTATGGTATCCCTGTATGAAGGCATACCCATAGGTTCCAGCCTGGCCCCCGAGGGTAGCAGGAAAACGAGTAAGACGATCAGGTATACAATAGTTTTCATATTCTTCCTTTATCGCTGTTCCCCAAACAGAGGTAAAATAACTCATCCTCCCGGTTAGATACAAATGAGAATATTCACAGCGTATTATGCCCCCCTTGACCAAACACCATGCCAAAAACGCCATCGCTGGTCAATCAAAAGTTAATATAAAACCTATAATAAATTGATACGTAAATGATTACACCTATTTAAAGCAAAAAGAAAGAGAGGCACTACTATTAGCTAATGCTATTTTAAATAGGAAATATAGTGAGGGATGTACTACTGGTGTTTGTCTGTTTTTTCAGAAGAAGTAATGTCTGCACCAGAACGCACCTGAATCTGGACATTTAGCAGCCACTCAGGGCAGGAACCCGACAACAGGTATTGATTTATTTTATCAATAAGATTCATAACTGATTTGTAATCAGCATCAAAACTGGTTGAAAATGGACCAACAACGCATCTAAACCCTTCCGCTTTAATTATTTCGATGACTTCATCGATCCACTGGTATGGATGACGGTTTCCGGGCAGAATGGGCACCAACTGAATGGCCGCACTAACAATATAGGGATGGTTCATGACAAAACAGGGTTTACCTCTATTACCGCATCGAGGTTCAAAGGACCATGAATATGAGGAAATACTTCGTTGATTGAACCGGCCAGTTCAAAAACCAGGGGACGTTCTACTTTACTTCTTTCAATGGTCAGCTTAACAAGCCCTGTCTGCCCCTTATAATACCGCTCCAGAACACCAGCCACCTGGTTCTCGGTGCTACAGTGAATAAACCCTTCCGTTGCAAGACTATCTGCTTCATAAACCCCCGATTCCATCGCCTTTTGCCATTGTTCGAGTGTGGTAATATGATATATAAATTCTGATTGACTATTCATTCTATTTATTTGAAAATTAATTATTTATAAAATTTTATTGATCTTTTGCTCCATGAGCATCAGATCGGCTAACACCATAGCCGTAACTGCTTCAAGCACCACAGGAACACGAAGTGCAATACATAAGTCATGTCTGCCCTTTACAGAGAAAGACTCAACCTGGTTGGTATCCCAATTCCAGGTTTGCTGCTCCCTGGGTGTAGACGAAGTTGGTTTTACCACCACCCTGAATACAAGCTCATTTCCATTTGTTATACCCCCAACAATTCCACCTGCATGGTTGGTTGATGTTTTACCTGTGGCATCCAGTATGGCATCATTATGTTCGGTACCAAACATCCTGGCACCTGCAAAGCCTGCCCCGAATTCAATGCCTTTAATAGCGGGTATTGAAAACACGGCATGTGACAATACCGATTCTACCGAATCAAAGAAATGCTCTCCCAACCCAACCGGCAAGCCGTTGGCCCTGCATTCTACAATTCCACCAATACTGTCTTTCTGGTCAATGGCTTTCTGCAGACCGGCTTCCAGGTCTTTCTCACCTCCAATCTCCAATATATTTGCTTGAATATCAATCTGCTGCAACAGTTTCTTCGCAATTACACCAG
>DPWF01000326.1:1826-4181 GCA_003526435.1 Chitinophagaceae bacterium
CCTGAAATCCTCATGACCACCAGATTTTGCATGTGCAGTAAAATCGGCATGCCCCGGACGTGGTACGGATCTTTGTTTTTCATAATCCCCGCTTCTGGTATTCTTATTCTCAAAAAGAATGGTCAGCGGAGCACCGGTTGTTTTTCCATTAAAAAGACCCGTCTTGAAGATGGGAATATCATCTTCCTTTCTTGGCGTGGTACCTTTCTGTACACCTCCTTTCCTTCTTTCCAGATCGGGTAAAAACTCATCTACCGTTAATGATAGCCCTGCCGGACAACCATCCATCACCAGTCCAACACAATCGCCATGCGACTCTCCTAAGATATGTATCCTGAATAAACGTCCGAATGAGTTCAAAATAATAGGTTTTAGAGTTGAATGATTTAGTTGACTGTAAGAATGGCCCCGAGCTGTTGCAAATGATCATAAAAATCAGGGTATGATTTATTGATGGCATCTGCATCTTCAATGGTCACTTCTCCGTCGGCTTTTAATCCGGCAACAGCACAGGCCATGGCAATACGGTGGTCATGACGTGAATGAACCCTCGCTCCTTTCACCCCTGTTCCGCCTTTCACCAGCATCAGGTCGCCCTGTAGCACTATTTCAATTCCCAATTTAGCAAACTCCTCCTGTAAAGTGAGTCCACGGTCACTTTCCTTATGCGATAACCGGCTTACACCTTCAATTACTGTGGTACCCTTACAATAAGATGCCAGCGCCACCAATGGCGGGAAGAGATCAGGACAGTCGGTGGCATTGAAATGAAATGCTTTTAACGGTAATGGGGCTATATCGATCTGTTTTTCCTGCACCGATAGGCTGCAGCCGCAATCCATCAAAGCCTGCAAAATGGCTTTATCGGCCTGGGTAGAGAATACATCCAGACCTGTTACGGTAATACCGCCTGCAATGGCACCAGCCACCAACAGAAACGCCGCACCACTCCAGTCGCCTTCAACCGCATATGTCAATACGCCATTGTCTTTCTCCGACTTTCCGTGGAAATGAAATACTTCATAATTATCGTGCGATACTTTCCAGCCAAAATCCTGCATCACTGTTAATGTGAGATCAATATAGGGTTTGCTTTTCAGGTCTTTTACCCTGATCGATACCTCATTGGCACCCGCTGCTGCAAATGCCATGAGCAAGCCTGTTAAGAACTGGGAACTCAATGAGCCGTCTACTTCAATATTGGCGGGTTGTAAAGGGCCCTGTATCTGTAATGGCAGTTTACCCTGGTTCGATTGTATGGATACACCCAGTTGCGGGAGTATCTCATCAAAAAAATGCATGGGTCTGGTTACCAGACTCCCCGTGCCTTTAATGGTAAGGGCTTCAGGACTTAATGCAACAATGGGTGTAAACATGCGTATACCCAATCCACTCTCTCCACAATTAATTTCTTGATGTACAGGTTGAATACCGTTTGACTGAATCAGCAGGTCGCCATTCTCTTCAAACCGGATGGTAGCACCCAATTTCTGAATCACATCCAAAGCCGCCAGGTCGTCGTTGCTTCTACCGGGATTGATGATACGGGTTTCTCCCTTACGCAACAATGCACCGGCACAGGCTCTTTGCATACTGCTTTTACCTGCTGCTGCCCTGATGGTTCCACTAATGACTGATGGCTGTATCCTTACCTGCATAATAAAATAAGCTGAACTGCTGCAAGCGCAGCAAACGGTTCATCAAAACTGTTTAAAAATTTCTTCAAGCTGTACAAACAACAGGGGCTGAACTACCCCTTTCCCTGTTTTCTCCAGCAGTATATAGTGAATACTCACACTGTCTTTTTTCTTATCCTTCTGCAATACTTTGAAGGCTTTCTTTTTGTCGAACTCAGCCAACGTAGGTAAGCCATAACGACTTAACAAAGCCATCAAAGCATCTGCTTCCTTAAATCCTTTGAGCTGCTGCGATATGATGGCCGCATAAGTCATACCAATACTAATGGCCTGACCATGACTTAATTCATACATGTTTTCAATGGCGTGCCCCAGTGTATGTCCAAAGTTGAGCAGCTTGCGCTCACCGGTTTCAAATTCATCATTCAACACCACTTTGGTCTTGATCATGACATTTCTTTCCACCAGTTGTGCCAACAGTTTTTTATCTTTCTGGTACTGTTTGATTGTATGTTGTTCCAATGCTTTAAACATCGCCGCATCTTTGATACAGGCATGCTTAATGATCTCTGCAAAACCATTTTGCCATTCAGCCAAAGGAAGCGATGACAGTAAACTATAGTCATACAGCAGGAAAGAAGGCTGACGAATAAGACCTACCATGTTTTTATACACGCCCACATCTATACCGTTCTTGCCACCGATCGAAGCATCTACC
>DPWF01000129.1 GCA_003526435.1 Chitinophagaceae bacterium
ACACCGACAATTAATCATGAAATAAGCATGTAGAAAGCTAATGGTAGCGATGTTTGGACAGGGGTTCGACTCCCCTCGACTCCACAAAAACAGAAAGGAAATGCAGGTGCATTTCCTTTCTGTTTTTTCATAGCAACCACCAACCGTGAAGAAAAGCTGAATAATAAAACAGTGTATTTTTACAATAGATGAAATATTGCCTTCCGTTTTTTCTGCTCTTGCTTTCCACTGGTCTAAGTGCCAACGATAGTCTTGTTATTTCGAGGCTATTAGAGCGTATTGATCATTTACAGGCAAAGAATAATGATGTATTTCCCAAAGGTAGTATTCCATCTTACCGCATGTATGCACTTAATAAAAACAGGTATAAAGCAGATATCAACCCATTTTTCACCGGACTGGTCGCCTTTACTTTAGAAGATATTAAAGCTGATTTATCCGTTGCACAGCAAATACAGGCAAACCATATCATTAGTAATACACAGGCTGTTTACCCGACTTTTCAGCATAGAAAGACCAGCAGAAATACTTATAATTTCTGGCCCACTGATCGCCCGCAAATATTTCCGCATTCTGGTTGGCTCAACCTGTTTAATAAAAGCAGGGCATTACCGGATGATCTTGATGACACGGTGATTATATTAATGGCGCAGCGAAAGGCGGATTCTGTAGCAGAAAAAGTTCACCAGTTGATGCAGGGGTATACCAATAATGACACTAAAAAAGTAACCAACACTTTCCCGGAATACCAGCATACAGGCGCTTATTCAACCTGGTTTGGCGAAAAAATGCCGGTTGATTTCGACATCAGTGTATTGTCAAATATTTTGTATTTCGTTCAGTTTTATCACCTGAAATGGACGGCTGCTGATTCAGCCAGTTTATACCTGATTGAAGATATGATCAGAACCAACAAACACATAGAGTTTGCCAATTATGTTTCTCCGCATTATGCAACTTTACCCAATATTTTATACCATGTTTCAAGACTGATGTCTCTAAGACCCATTCCCTCGCTTGAGAAATTAAAACCACAGTTAATTGCCGACACAAGAAAAGCACTGGCTGCTGCGAATACTTTTATGGATAAAGTAATACTCAGCACTTCCCTGCTTCGATGGGGTGTTGAACCTCCGGAGATCGTGCTCAATGAAAGCCACAGTTTAATTGATCTGATTGAAGATGAACAATTTTACTTCTTTATTGCCAGCATGGCTTCCATGTTACCCGACCCCTGGAAAAAAAGGGTAACAAAAATGGGAGTAGGTACTTTCTAGTATTACTGCCCGGCATACAACAACCTTTTATTACTTGAAAATCTTGTTTGGCAGAAAAGACGGGGAATGAAATCATAACAGAGCACTTATGAATTTTCTGCGTAATCAACAACTCAGCATCGACTCCCCTTCTCCCTTTCTCTTTGTTAGTCTGTCTTGCATATTGAAGGTTACTAGTGCAAGATTTTTTAGCAAAGAGAAAGGGAGAAGGGGAGTCGACATTAAGTCGTTTTGTATTATATAAAATAAAAAGTGCTCAACCATGGTTAGTTGAGCACTTTTTATATATTACTTCTTACTTGAATAATCTCCAGAAATCAAGCCCAAGTGCATAAGCCATTAATCCTAACAAAAGGATCATTCCGGCCATTTGTGCATATTCCATGAATTTGTCGCCGGGTTTACGTCCGGTAATCATTTCAATTAATGTAAACAAGGCATGACCTCCATCCAGTGCCGGTATTGGCAGAATGTTCATGAAGGCCAGTACAATGGAGAAGATGCCTGTGAGCGTCCAGAAACGCTGCCAGTCCCACTCACCAGGGAAGGTATTACCAATACTGATCACACTGCCCAATGAATCATTTACATCCTGTTTACCGGTAAACAATTGTTTGAGGCCGGTTACATAACGATCCAGCGTTTCCCAGCAGCGATTAAAGCCTTCGGGGATCGCCTGCATTAGAGTATATTTTTTTTCTACTGTTCCGAAGATGGTTAGTGGTGAAACCGCAAAAAAACCAACCTTACCTTTTTCATTTACCAGCAATTTTACTTTTGCGGTATCTGTTCCACGTAATACGGTGAGGGTAATAATAGAATCGGCAAAGTTTTTTACCAGTTGCTGGTATTCGTGATAATATGTGATCGGTGTTTCATTCAGTGCAATCAGTGTATCGCCTTTCAAGAGCTTGCCATCGGTAAACACAGCATCTTTTGTCGACACGCTGTCAACAATAGCAGGATAGCGGGGAATGGCCATCCCTCCTGTTTTCCTGTTTTTTACCAGTTGCTTGGTAAACCCTTCCGGTACATTTAATGCCCTTACAGTGCCTTCGCGTTCTACCAGTATGGTTTGCGCATCATTCAATACCATTTCAGATTCGAGCGTGGCAAAATTCTCCAACGGTTTACCATTGATGCCTACAATTTTATCGCCATCCTGTACACCGATTGATTTTGAGAGAGAGTCTGCATGCACACCATATTTAAGATTTTTTACCGGCAAGTATTCATCTCCCCATACCCATGTAATACCAATAAAAATGATGATGGCAAGTATTACGTTTACCACCACGCCACCAATCATGATGATTAGTCTTTGCCAGGCTGGTTTGGCACGAAACTCCCATGGCTGCGGAGGTAATTTCATCTGCTCCTTATCCATGCTTTCATCAATCATGCCCGCAATCTTTACATAACCACCAAATGGCACCCAGCCAAGACCATATTCTGTTTCTCCTTTCTTTTTCTTCCACAGGCTAAACCATGGATTGAAAAACAGGTAAAATTTCTCTACGCGACATTTAAACCAGCGTGCCGGTAAAAAATGCCCGAGTTCATGTAAGATGACTAAAATGGAAAAAGATAAAATGAATTGTCCGGCCTTAACTGCCACACTACCCCAGTCAATTGCTAATAATGTCATACAGGTTTACTGATTGTTTAGATTAAAATACCTCATTTTTTGTGCAGTATATGTGTGTGAAAATAGGTAAAGATTACATGTGAATCAAGGAAGCTGCGAAGTTACGGGCCTCTCCATCGCTTTCAAAGTACTCTTCAAGTGTTGGTTTTTCGATAAAAGCCGTTTTTTGCATGGTTTGCTCCACCACTTCGGTCATATCCAGGAAACCGATCCTGTTACGCAGAAAGGCAAAAACTGCTATTTCATTGGCCGCATTGAGTATACAGGGCATATTACCTCCTTTATACAGGGCTTCTGTTGCCAGTGCCAGGTTTCGGAAGGTCTTGGTATCGGGTTCTTCAAATGTGAGGGTATTGGGTTTCCTGAAATCATACCGGGGGAATGCATTCGGTATTCTCTCCGGGAAAGCCATTGCATACTGGATGGGCAGTTTCATATCGGGCAGCCCCATTTGTGCCTTGATGCTGCCATCTTCAAACTGCACCATGCTATGAATAATACTTTGTGCATGTACCAGTACTTCTATCTGATCGGGATGAAGATTAAACAACCATTTGGCTTCAATCATTTCCAATCCCTTGTTCATGAGCGTAGCAGAATCAATGCTGATCTTGGCTCCCATGCTCCAGTTAGGATGCTGCAGCGCATGGTCTCTTTTTACATTCACCAGAAAATTGGGTTTCTTCCCTAAAAAAGGTCCACCACTGGCGGTGAGTATAATTTTTTCAATCTTATTTCTTCCTTCGCCTACAAGGCACTGAAATATGGCTGAATGTTCGCTATCTACGGGAATAATAGGCACTTTTTTTTCCATGGCCATCCGCACCACAATATCTCCTGCCACAACCAATGTTTCTTTATTGGCCAACCCGATGGCTTTCCCATTGGATATGGCCATGAGTGTGGGTTTAAGACCTGCGTAACCTACAATGGCAGCCAGCATCATATCGTAACAATCCATCGCAGCGGCTTCTATCAGGGCTTTTTCACCGGCGAATACTTTTACATCGGTATGACTGAGTGCCTCTTTTACCGTATTGTATTTCCTTTCATCACCAATTACCACCACATTCGGATTAAATGCCAGTGCCTGTTTAATCAACAGTTCATCATTGGTTTGAGCGGTGAGTATTTCTGCTGTAAACAGGTCGGGATTGGCTGCAATAACGTCCAGTGCCTGTGTTCCGATTGATCCTGTTGAGCCAAATATGGCGATCCTTTTCTGATTCATAATATCTTTCCCGTAGATGCGGGCATAGTTACACAATTTATGCCAAAAAAAGGACTATCGGCACTACCCTGTTTGTCTTTTAACGGTTTTGCTGATACGTAAAGAATTTTCAATTGCATGTGTAATGATCTATGCTCAAAGAGTTACAAGTTATAAGTAATCATTTTATTGTTTAATTTTCCTTATCTGTTTTTACTTTGGAAACCAGTATGCATACAATTTATTTCCCTTCTTCCCGCAATCTCTTTATCTGGCTGAACATGCTCATGATGTTGGTGGGGTTATTCTTCTTAGGATGGCGACCTGTGATCATTGTTTTTGCTTACGTTTTTGAAACCATTATTATTGGCATTATCCATCTTTTCAAATTATGGATGGTATATCGGTATGGGCAGGCTCAACGGAATACACCGGTTTCAAAAGACCCAAGACAGATGAACGGATGGGGTATTATACCTTTTTTTCTTGTTCACTATTTCTTTTTCATTTTTGTACAGTCGGTATTTATTTTTTCTACTGTTGGTAAGGGTTTACCTGGTTTACCATCGGATGGATTTAATGTACTGGCTAATTACCGCTTCTTACTATCGCAGACCGATATGCAACTGGCTTTTGCCTCTATTGCCATTGCTAACCTGGCTTATAGTATACGTAACTTTTTTATCCCACAACGTTATCATGTATACACTTTAACAGGTTTATTCATGCAACCGTATATCAGGATATTTGTACAACAACTTGTTGCGATACTGGCAGGTTTCTTTTTCTTTTTTGCAGATGGAGCCATGGTAGCTGCGGTATTACTTATTTTCACCCGCTTTGCTTTGGACCTGTACCTGTTTGCCGTTAAATACAATCCGCTTGTTCAGCAAAAATTGATCAACCGAATTACACAGGATGGCAAACTCAAAAACATTCGAATCAGCCCACAACAGATTGATTTATTGCTGGAATAATTTTACTGATTGTACTTCAGGATACATAAAGCCTGTTACCCATCAACAAAAGCTATCAGTGCATCTGCGAGTTTTCGGTCGTTACTTAAACGTGGCACTTTATTTTGTCCGCCCAGCTTACCAATGGAACGCATATAATCAATAAACCCATTTTTGCGCACTTTACGAACCTTTAGTGTTTGCAGGATATTTCCCCTGATCAGGTCATCGTAATACACATTTTTCAGGCGCAGGTTTTCTTCTGTTTGCTGAACAAAATGCTGGAAGTTTTCGGGTTCTTTTTCAAATTCAACAAACCATTCATGATAACTTTTTCCTTCCCCCTGTTCAATCATGGGCGCTACCGTAAATTCTGTGATATGTGCCCCTGTTTCAGTTGCCGCTTTTAGCAAGGCATATTCCACTTCTTCCCCAATCACATGTTCCCCAAATGCAGAGATAAAATGTTTTGTTCTACCGCTTACAACCAGTCTGTATGGATCTGTACTTACAAATTTCACCGTATCACCAATATTATATCCCCAGAGTCCTGCATTGTTGTTGATGATGAGAGCATAGTTCTCCCCTACTTTCACGTCTTTCAGACTAAGTCTGGTTGGATTTTCATTGAATATCTCGGCGGCTGGCACAAACTCATAAAAAATACCACTATTGGTATTGAGTAATAATCCTTCTGCGTCCTGCTGGTCCTGAAAAGCAAAAAAACCTTCACTCGCCGGGAACAATTCAATGCTGTCTACTTTCCTGCCAATGCTTTCAAATAATTTTGCCCTGTAGGGTTCAAAATTCACCCCACCCTGTACCATTACACTGAAATGCGGGAAGAGTTCTCCCACTTTTTTACCGCTTTTTTCTATTAACCTGTCAAAATACATCTGCATCCACGGTGGAATTCCGCTGATGAGGGTCATATCCTTATTGATGGTTTCTGCCACAATTTTATCCAGCTTGGTTTCCCAATCTTCAATACAATTGGTTTCATAGCCTGGTAATTGATTGGCCCGTAAATAACTGGGTACATGGTGATTGACGATACCACTTAAACGCCCGGTTGGTATTCCACCTACTCTTTCCAGTATGGGTGAACCACTTAAGAAGATCATTTTCCCGCCTGCAAATGCGGTGTTTCCTGTTTCTGCCATATAGCAGAGCAGGGCGTTACGTGCGGTATTAATATGGTTCGGAATGGAATCTTTGGTAATAGGAATATACTTTACCCCACTGGTGGTACCGCTGGTTTTGGCAAAATA
>DPWF01000358.1 GCA_003526435.1 Chitinophagaceae bacterium
TATGGAAGAAAACTGAATAGAATTCGGATGTTTATCGGGTTGTGTATAGGCAGGAATACCATAACCAATTACACCGATAGCACCTCTTCCCGCCACTGCCCTGTCTACCTGCGATACAGACTGATCTGAAAAAATAATTTTACCCTGCAAATCGTGCGTAGCCAACACATCGGCTGAAGTTTTAGGTAAATACAACAATTCAGCTTCCACCCCATCTGCAGTTGTTGAGGCTGAATTAATGGCCAGCATATTTCTGTTGGTTTTAAAAGAAAGTAGCGGTTCTTTTTCTCCCACTATTACAACCTCAGCATTAACCGGCTCCCATGTTTTGCGTCGCATGGGTCTTTTTTCTACACGATATGTTAGCCGGTCTCCGGCTTTAGCAAGCGATTCATTTACATAACCTGCTTTCTTTAAAATGTCTTCCACATAATAAATACTCTCATTAAAACCAGTATTACCGGGCAATCGCCAGCGTTGCTCAACATATGCTACTGTTTTGTAAGCAGCTTCTTCTTTAAAATGAGAACGTACCTGTTCATAATATTTTTTTAAAGTAGGATCAGACTGGGCCGATGAGCACAGAGATGATGTGAGCAAGAAAAATAAGAAGAATTGTTTCATATGGAGGGAGGGGTTAATAGTGAATAGTCAATAGTGAGTAGTGAGTGGGGGGTCGTCAATGGTGAATAGAGAATGTAATATGGTTAAATTTATGACCAACTGAATACTGAGCCTAATACCTTCACTCACTGCTCACTACTCACTATTGACCATTGCCCATCTCAAACAACATCCATAGCATCATACACCAGCACTTTTGCCCATAGATGGCTATAGTTTTGTACAAATGCCTGGTGAATGGGATGATCCTGGTAGACTTTCTGTCCGGCCAGGTCTTCAAAAAACATGAGTTCTGATACATCCCAGCTATTGTCGACCACTTCTCTTTTTTCGGTGCTGGCCGGATAGCCAATATGCAACTGTTTAATTGTGGGAATGGCTTTGAGGGTTTGTAATCCTTCTGCCAGTTTCTGTCTGTCTGCTGCTGAACCTGGTTGTTTCAACCAGAAAAAAACATGGTGTATCAATACTTTTGGTTGTGAAGTGGATGAATGGGGATAAGCTGCCATCAGGGTACCTGCCCCTAATACAGCCGCCTGTTCTATAAAATTACGTCTGGATTGATCTGTCATATCAAATACGATTCGGTCATTTTGAGTAAATTTAAACAATCTGTTTATTGCAACCATATCATACCATATTTATATTAGAAAAACATTAGAATGGCAGGCCGTTCACAGTATTCAGTAAATTGCCATCATTCTTAAGTAAGATGCTATGACCGAAGAACGCAAACTTTTGATTATTGAGGATGAGAAAAAAATAGCCAACACCTTAAAAAAAGGGTTGACAGAAAATGGCTACCATGTGGATGTTGCATTTGATGGTATCATCGGCAAACGCCTCTTCGACTCTAATGATTACGACCTGATTATCCTCGACATCAACCTGCCCGGCATGAATGGTTTTGAGCTATGTAAAGCCATACGCAACAGCAACCAGCAAATCCCGATTATCATGTTAACGGCCATGAATACGACGGAAGACAAGATTGAAGGTTTTGATACAGGTACAGACGATTATATGATTAAGCCTTTCGAGTTTAAAGAACTACTCGTAAGAATCAGGGCCCTGCTGAAAAGAACCATGAACCAGCAGCTTCCAACCGGTAATATTTTAAGGGTAGCTGATCTGGAAATGAACCTCGATACCAAAGAAGTGAGCAGGGCCGAACAACCTATCTCACTTACTGCAAAAGAATTTCAGCTACTCGAATATTTTATGCGTAACCGCAACAGGGTTTTATCAAGAGCCGATATTGCTGAAAGGGTCTGGGAAATTGATTTCGACACACAAACCAATGTAATTGATGTGTATGTGAATTACCTCAGAAATAAGATTGACAAAAAATTTGATACCCGCCTCATACATACACAGGTTGGTATGGGTTATATCATGAAAGAACCCGCCTGATGAAAATAAAGTACCGGATTGCCATATTATTTACCCTGCTTGTAACGCTCATCCTGTTTTTTGTATGTGCATCCATCTATTATTTTTCAAACCTGAACAGGGAACTTGATTTCAGAAGAAGAATCCGAAACAGGGCCCTCTCCACCATCAGCCTGCTGGTAAAAGTGGAAGGTATAGACAGGGAACTGCTTAAAAGGATCGACGAAAACATGCTTATTTCACTAAAGGAAAAAAGTGTGATCGTATATGATGGACAGAATCGGGAAATATACCGTTACAGGGATGAAGGAGCCACTTATGAAAGACTTGATCTGAATACACTGCAAAGAGCCAGGGAAAACGGAGAATACATTTACAGCAAAGGGCATAGAGATATCATAGCTGTTGCGTATAGGTCGGGAGAACAACAATATATAGCCGTAGCTGCTGCTTATGATGATGTTGGGTTGGAAAAACTGGAACAGTTAAAGTTTGTGTTACTGATTAGCTTCGTCAGTGGATCATTGATCACTTTATTATCAGGTCTTATTTTTTCATCGAGACTNNNGTTCGTCCCATTAAAAAGATCACCAATGAAGTAAAAGAAATTTCATCACAGAACCTGTCGAGAAGAATTGCGCTTGCAGAAACAAAAGATGAACTGTATGAACTCTCTCTCACCTTTAATCAGTTATTAACCAGGTTGCAGGAATCATTTGAAATTCAAAGGAGATTTATTGCCAATGCATCACATGAACTGTCTACGCCTCTCACCTCCATATCGAGNNAAGGTAGTGCCTTCGACGATGGTGGGTTGCACGCGGCGCCAAGGAGGAACGCGATTGCGCTTCTTGACGCCGCCTCCGCCGCTAACGCGCTTGATCTGCTTATCCTCGGCCGCCTCAAATACTTTCGATTGCAAAACCAACGAAGCGCAACAGAATACCAACAAATTATTCAATCAGTCTACGATGATGTAAAAAATCTGAACCGTTTAACACGCAGTTTACTGGAACTGGCCAAAGCAAGTGGCACATCTGATGGCATGGAACTTACCCTGGTTCGGATGGACGAATTATTAATGAAGCTGCCAGTAGACATGCACAAGACCAATGAATATTATAAGGTAGAACTGCATTTCGATAGTTTCCCTGAAAACGAAGACAGCCTGCTTGTTTTTGGCAACGGCGACCTCCTGGAAAGTGCCATCAAAAACATGGTGTTGAATGCCTGTAAATATTCGGCCAACCATACGGCGAGTGTAGCATTGAATTTTTCCAGTGATCACCTGAATATCGTAGTATCTGACAATGGCCCCGGTATTCTGGAAGAACACCAGGAATTTATTTTTCAGCCCTTTTTCAGGAGCGAGAAAGTAAATTCCTCTGAAGGATTCGGTCTTGGCTTATCACTTGCCTACAGGATCATCAAACTACATAAAGGTAATATCCGGTATGAAGGGGCGCAACCACATGGCAGTATCTTTACCATCACATTACCAATTGCCCGCCATTTTCACCTGATTTAGCGCTCCGGGAGCTTAACCGGATTTCTTCTGACAAATCACTGACAAGTCTTTATTCTAATCTTATTCTAATCTTTTACTAATCCAAGCCTAATAGGCTGGTTGCATATTGCATGCAAATAATTTAACACTGTTATTATTTGCTCAGGGTTTAGTTTAAAGCCGCTCTTTTCTAAGAGTGGCTTTGTTTTTGTGATACCTCAACATTATAATCATCTTTTAATTCCAGGCTAATTTCATTTTAAGGACAGGCAATCATTTTTGTTCATATGATAACCATTATAATTCCTGCACTGAACGAAGAAAGAACCATTGCCAACGTAGTACACTACTGTTGGGCAAAACCTCTGGTTACAGAAGTAATTGTGGTAGATGATCAATCTTTTGACCATACCGTACCATTAGCTACCGAGGCAGGAGCAAAAGTGATTACAAGTTCTCAATTGGGCAAAGGAGCGTCGATGAAAGATGGTCTTGATCATGCAAAGAATGATATCATCGTGTTTCTCGACGGAGATATTGACCCCTATCCCGAAAAAATGATTGAACAGATGACTGTTCCGATACTGGAAGACCGGTACGATTTTATCAAAGCCTCCTTTTCCCGGAACAGTGGCAGGGTAACTGAACTGGTGGCAAAACCATTGTTGAGTATCTTCTTCCCTTCACTTTCTCATTATACACAACCACTGAGTGGCATGATTGCGGGTAGGAAATCTTTTTTCAGAAAGATCGATTTTTTTAATGATTATGGAGTTGATATAGGTATCCTGATCGATATGCACCAATTAAATGCCCGTATTGCAGAAATAAATATCGGATACATTGAAAATGACAGCAAACCATTACAGGCTCTGGGAAAAATGAGCAGGGAAGTAGCCAGCGCCATCATCAAAAAAGCATTCAAACAAAACAGTAAATCAGTATCAATGGAAGCATTTCAGTCCATCAATGTTATACAGGACCAGATGGAACTGGCCTTTTCGGAAGAGTTAAAAGGTGCACAGAAAATGGTGGTTTTTGATATGGATGATACCATACTCAAAGGCCGTTTTGTAGACACTTATGCAAGCAGGTTCCATCTTACAGAACAATTACAGGAAATACGAAAAAAAATCACCGATCGAACAGTACGAACAAAAGCCATTGCACGACTTTTTAAAGGTAAAAACATACGTGATCTATTACTAACCGTTGACAGCATTGAGCTAATAGCTGATGTTAAAAAAGTAATCAGTTCGCTGCACAAACGGGGATATATTGTAGGCATCATAACCGACAGTTATGATTTTGTGGCCAGCCATATTAAAGACAAAATCGGGGCAGATTATTTTCTTGCCAATGAACTGGAGTTTTCTAACAATGTGGCCACCGGCGAGGTTAAAATTCCTTCTTTTTTTTTTCGACATGAAGAAAGTTCATGTCTCCACACCATTTGCAAATCCAACGCACTGGACCATATCCTCCATAAATATGGTATAGATTATGGCAACTGTATGGC
>DPWF01000374.1:0-381 GCA_003526435.1 Chitinophagaceae bacterium
AGATAGTGAGTAGTTAGTAGTGAGTAATCAGTACTGAGTGAAAATTCGCTGACTGCTCACTACTGACTACTCACTATTCACCATTCTCACCAATTAAACGTAACCCCTGCATTAAAGAGAAAAGGAATAGCATTAAATCCTCTTGCATCGAAGAATTTTTTGCCGGTGATATTTTGTGCATCTGCAAAAAAGCGCACCTGCTCGTTTAATACATAGTCTGCTGATGCACCTACAATGAAATAGGATGGCAGCGAAATGTCTGCCCGGCGATATCCGCCAATATCAAAACGACTGCTTACATATTTCCCGGTAACGACTACATTCAATCCTTTGCATACATCAAGATTAGCAGACAGGTTGATATGGTGTTTGGGGCGACGT
>DPWF01000374.1:401-10984 GCA_003526435.1 Chitinophagaceae bacterium
GGTGAGACGGTTCTGCGTTACTTCTTCACTCAACAATAAAGTATAATTGGCGCTGAAGCCTGCTTTGCCAACTTTTGCGGCCAGCTCCCATTCCAGACCATTTACTACCTGTTTTACATAGTTGAAATAGTTGAAAGTAATATAGTTGTAATCGATGCCATTGCTGATCTTCCTGTTAAAATATACCAGCCTTGTGCTGAACTGTTTTTGCTGGAAACTTGCACCGGCTTCATAGTTCACCGATTTTTCTGCATTCAGTTTACTGTTCAAACTTAACTGGTACAATGACGGGGCTTTAAAACCGCTTGAAACACTACCAAACACACGGAACTGATCATTGAAACTATAAGACGGATTGAAGGTATAAGTACTGTTATTGCCATAACGTGAATGATCATTGTATCGGCCTCCTAATTCAACATTGAATTTTTTATTGGGACTATTGAAAATAACAGAAGCATATAAAGCTGTCTGAGATAAAGATGTATCCCTGAACTGGCTCCTGTACGGTCCGAAAGAACTTATAGAGAGATAATTCTGGTTATAGGAATTGTAACGATAGTCGGCACCAGTAAGTAAAGTGAATCCTTTACCCAGTTTGGTGCTGGCATATAATTCAACAAACTGCGATTTGCCAAAATAGGTATTGTCTTCGAACCAGGTGCTGGTTTTATGTAAACTGTCGTTGCGATAGTTACGCGTAAGTTCACTGTACTGGTAATTACCGGTAATGGCCAGTTTGCCTTTTCTGTATTGAAAACCGGTACCGGTGATCAAGGATTTGTTGTTGATATTATAATCGCGATCATCATTAAATACACCTGCATCAATTCCTGCTTTATACTGGCTGTGCATGAGGAAGGCTTTAAATCCAAGGTGATTGGTGGCCTGATAAAATAACTGCCCGCTGGTTACCGAACCATCGTATCTGTCTTTATCATAGTTCTTCGTGCCCGTACTGTCATACGCAGAAGAAAAACCATTGGTAAACAAACGTGCATAACGGGCGGTATAAGTGAGCTTATTCAGCTTACCATAAACCTGTACATTGTTTCTTGAGGTGCCGAGATTACCCTGGCTCAACGTAGCTTTTATATTGAATGGCTTATTGGTATCTTTTTTTACAGTGATAATATTGATAACACCTGCAATGGCATCGCTCCCATACAAGGTAGACTGTGGCCCTTTACATACTTCAATTCTCTCCACATCATTCACTGAAAAAAAGTTAAGATCGAAATCTGTAGTAATGGTAGAAGGGTCGTTCAATGGAATACCATCCATCAGAATCAGTGTACGACCCGGAGAAGCGCCACGGGTATATACGGTTTGAACACTGCCGGCATTATTGAAAGCGCCGTTAATGGTAATGCCTGCCTGTTCATTTAATAACTGGGCTACGGTTTTACCACCGCTTTTTTCAATTTGCTGTTTAGTGATAACGGTGATCACTTTACCTGTTGTACTTTGTTTTTGTTCGATTTTGTTGGCCGTTACTACCACTTCATCGAGTGTAACGGTGTCTTTTTGTGCAAACAGGGTAGTGCCTGTAAGCATGCATGCGAGGAGCGTAATTGTTTTGCTCATTGTTATTGGTTAAATAGTTGAACAATGAGCTTTCAGGAAACATAAAAAACGGAGAAACATAAATTGCCGCTGCAGACAGCATTTACATTCCATGCTTTTCACCCGAAAGCCGTGAATGGATCGTCTGTATGTGGCAGGTCTTCTGGCTTGCTCTCTGTTGTTGAACCTTCCCATCCCGCCTTAAGCGAAACAGTGGTTAGTAGAAACATCAGTGGTTGTCGTGAATGGTCAATGGTGAATGGTGAATAAAGCAATACTACTTATCATTCACCATTGACCATTGACCATTCACCACCCAAGAGCTTACAGCTACGGGGATAGCGCCGGATTTACACCGGACTTCCCTTTTAATCCCGACAGGTCGGGAACCAAATACAGGGCAAATGTAGGGTGCAGCAGGTAATTAGGAAATTAAGTTTTACACGGAGGTGGGAAAGAGTAAGCCCATAGTCGATGGCCCATAGTCAGGAATAATGCACCATGGACTATGGCCCATCAACCATGCACCATATCCATAAGTTCATTACATTTAACACCATATCATTAAATTCTTATGCAGGGAAATCAAAAACTGAATCTTTTTAGCTTCACCATGATCGTGGTAGGTCTGGTGATTGGAATGGGTATTTTCAGAACGGCGGCCACTAGTGCCAAAGATGCTATTGAACCTTCTGTTTATTTTACAGCATGGATATTGGGTGGTTTTGTGGCCCTTTGCGGGGCACTTACCTATGCCGAGATTGGTAGTCGATATCCGGTAACAGGTGGTTATTATAAAGTGTTTTCATATGCCTATCATCCCAGTATTGCATTTGCCATTAATTGTATTATTCTGATCAGTAATGCAGCCAGTTTAAGTGCAGTGGCATTGATTGGTAGCGGGTATATCACTAAATTATTTCCTGCTGTTGAGTGGACAGATATTCATAAGGCATTAATCAGTTGTGCCGCCATTATCTTTTTTTATGGAATCAACCTCATGGGTTTAAAAATGAGTTCCCGTGCACAGAATATACTGATGCTGATAAAAATAGGAATGATTGTAGTGCTGATTCTGGCGCTTTTCTTTCCGCAGGATCAGGGAGCTGCGGTAGCGGCAACAACGGTAGCACCGGTGGTGGGAACCGAATCGATGAGCTGGATACAGAGTCTGGGTATCAGCCTCATTGCGGTATCATTTACGTATGGAGGGTATCAGCAAACCATCAATTTTGGCAATGAAGTAAACCAGCCGGCCAAGAATATTCCGCGAGGTATTTTTATAGGTATTGCCATCATCATTGTATTGTACCTGCTGGTGAACCTGAGTTATTATACCATTGTTGGTTTCGATCAGATGAAGGGAGAAAGAGAAATTGCCTATGTAGTAATGGAGCGCACATTCGGTGCAAAAGGTGCCGACATTTTTTCTTTCTTTTTATTCTTCGGAGTGCTCGCTTATGTAAATGCTTTGCTGATGAGTAATCCGAGGGTTATGTATGCTATGAGTGAAGAAAAAACATTGCCATCGTTTTTTGCAAAACAAAATCCGAAAAATCAGGTATTTACTATTTCATTGACTGTGTTTGCTGCCATGTGTATTGTGATTTTGTTTTTTGCACAAACCTTCGATAAGATCCTCAACTTCACCATTTTCCTCGATTGTTTTGGAATGGTGGCATCGAGCGCTACTATTTTCATACTGCGTAAAAGAACCAAACATCTTGATGGTACGGGCATCTTTAAAATGAAACTGTTTCCGCTGATGCCACTTATTTTTATGAGTGCTTACTTATTTGTAGGCATCAGTATCGCCATGCAAACACCAGATACAGCATTTGTTGGTTTCTGTGTGTTGCTTGGATTTATGTTGATTTATTTCATCAGTACCAAATTCAGGAAACCTATTACTGAACACACACAATTGTAGTATAGCATGGACCTTTCTTATATATTGAATGAACTTGCAGAAGATAGGGATGAATATTTCAGGGCGGTGTCGCCACCCATTGTGCAGACCAGTAATTTTGCCTTTAAAAAAGTAGACGACCTACGTAAGTCGTTTGAAGATGAATATTCAACCTGGTTGTATAGTCGCGGACTCAATCCGACGGTGGAAATTCTACGCAAGAAATTAGCAGCACTGGATGGAGCAGAAGATTGCCTGGTATTTAACAGTGGTGCGGCGGCCATTTTTGCGGCGGTACTCGCCAATGTAAAAAGTGGTGATCATATCGTAAGCGTAAAAGACCCATATACCTGGGCAAGAAAAATGTTTGATGAAATATTACCGCGATTCCAGGTAACGGTTACCTATATCGACGGAAGATCGATTGAACATTTTGAGAAAGCCATCCAACCCAATACAACAGTTATCTATCTCGAATCGCCCAATAGCTGGTTATTTGATTTACAGGATCTTTCGGCCGTGGCTCAACTGGCCCGCGCAAAAAATATTGTTACCATTTGCGATAACAGCTTCTGTACACCCTTGTATCAAAAGCCGTATGAAATAGGGATTGATCTTACACTGCAATCGGCCACCAAATATATCAGCGGCCATAGCGATGTAATTGCGGGGGTGTTAAGTGGCAGCAGTAAACAGATTACCCGTATCTTTAACAGCGAATACAATAATATAGGGTCCGGTATCCAGCCCTTCAACGCATGGTTGTTGATCAGAGGTCTTCGAACATTACCGGCACGCCTGGAGCGCATTACCCGCACTACACACGCTGTAATAACATTTTTGAAGTCTCATCCGCTTGTGGAAAGGGTTATTTTTCCTTTGGACCCCACATTTCCCCAATATGAACTGGCCAGCCGTCAGATGAAAGGGGCATGTGGTTTGTTGACATTTATCCTGAAGACCCAATCCTGTGAAGCCATAGAGAATTTCTGTAATGGGCTGAAACACATATTGATGGCGGTGAGCTGGGGCGGTCATGAGTCGCTGATCATCCCCAAATGTGCGGGAATGCCGCGCGACCAGTTCAACCCGGCGCTTGAGCTACACCGTAGCCTGCGCTTGTACGTTGGATTAGAGGAGCCGGAATATATCATTGCCGACCTGGCCCAGGCGCTGGATGTAATAAAGGACCATTCATAACGACTTATGAACGGTTTCGGTTAATGCTACTCCGCCTATCAGAAAATTATCTATCTGGTTGGGAAACTGTTATTTTTGTTATATATGAAGAAGTTAATTGCCCTTTTGGGATGTGCCATTCTGGTACAGGTGCAGGCTCAGACTACCAATGAGAAATGGGATCTGCGGAAATGTATTGACTATGCTACACAGAATAATATTTCCGTGAAGCAGGCCGATGTACAGGCGAGGATCAGCGCATTGCTGGCACGACAGGCAAAATTGAATCAGTATCCATCATTGAATATGAGTTCGGGAACGGGTGTGCGTTTTGGTAGATCTATTGATCCCACCACCAACCAGTTCTCCACCAACCAGTTTTTATACCAGAATTTTGGATTGAACGCTGGCATCCAGTTATACAATGGAGGAGCCATAAAAAATAATATAAAGGCTGCAGCATTCAGTGCGCAGGCTGCACTTGCAGATGTAGAGCGAACAGCCAACGATATTTCACTGAACGTGGCTAATTTTTATCTACAGATACTGGCATCCAGGGAACAGGTAAAAATTACACAGGTACAAATTGCACAGTCTCAAACACAGTTGGAGATTACCAGAAAAAGAGTAGAAGCAGGTGTATTGCCTGAATTAAATCTTGCAGAAATTGAAGCACAGCTCGCCAATGACAGTAGTAATTATGTGGCGGCACTTACAGGGTATGAATTGAATGTATTAAACCTGAAAGGATTACTAAACCTTGATCCTGCTATTGCTTTTGAGCTTGAAACACCACCTGTGGAAAGTATACCTGTTGAAAGTTTTGGCGATTTACAACCAGAACTGGTGTACCAGTTGGCACTTACTTCACAGCCATTACAAAAAGCAAATGATTTCAGAATCAAAGCAGCGCAAAAATCAGTATTAGCCACTAAAGGACAGATGTACCCCACTATTACTTTCGGGGGCAACCTCTCATCGAATTTTTCCAATTCATTTAAAAAAACAACCGGGTTAACTTTTCTGGGATATAGCCCTGTTACAGGAGCCGAACCCAAAGTAACCATCAGTAATGTTGATTACTACGTGCAAAGTCCGCTCTATCGTTTTTCGCAAAGCAGCAGGGGATTTGGCGGATTGTGGGAAGGATGGACCGACCAGATCACCAATAACTTTGGTCAGAATGTGGGTCTTAATTTCTCCATTCCTATTTTTAACAATGGCCAGGCAAAAACAGCTTACCAGCGTTCTAAACTGGATCTGAGAAATGTGGAGCTTCAAAAAACGCAGGCCGATCTGAAACTGAAACAGGATATCTATACTGCCTATAATAATGCCACAGCGGCATTGCAGAAATTCAACGCAGGTAAAAAAACAATTGAGAGCACACAAAAAGCTTACGATTTTGCCTTGAAGCGTTATGAGGTAGGGTTGCTGGGTTCACTCGACCTGATTACCAACCAGAATAACCTGCTTCGTGCCAAAGTACAGCAACTGGCCAATCAATACGACTATGTATTCAAAATGAAAGTGCTGGAATTTTACAAAGGACAGGGATTGAAACTGTAATAACAGGTTGAACAAAACAGAAATACAATATCTATGAATAAGAAATTACTTTGGACCATCATCGGACTGGTTGTTGTAGTGGGAGGGTTTATCGGACTGAAGAAAAGTGGTGTTATCGGAAAAGATGAAGGCTTGAAAGTATCTGCTGAAAAAGCAGCTACCAGAACCATCATTGAAACTGTTAATGCCAGCGGTAAAGTGTACCCTGAAATAGAAGTAAAAGTAAGTCCGGATGTTAGCGGTGAAATAGTAGAATTAAATGTAAATGAAGGAGACAGTGTAAGAAAGGGTCAGGTACTGGCCAGAATTTATGCTGATATTTATTCTACACAAAGAGACCAGGTGGCAGCAGGCGTAGATCAGGCAAAAGCACAACTTTCTAATTCTACAGCCAGTTTACCCGGATTAAAAGCTACGCTCGACAATGCCAAAGCAGCTTTCGAAAGACAAAGAAAACTGTATACGGAAAAAGTAACATCACGCCAGGAATACGATCAGGCAGAGCAGGCATATCGTACAGCAGAAGCTAATTACAATGCAGCAAGAGAAGGACTGAAAGGCAGTGAAGCATCAATCATGGGTGCAGAAGCGCAACTGGCACGTGCCAATAAAGACCTTTCCAGAACCACACTGGTGGCACCTATGGATGGTGTAATCAGTTTACTCGCTGTAAAAAAAGGGGAACGTGTGGTAGGAACAGCACAGATGGCCGGTACCGAAATGATGCGTGTTGCCGATATGCGTAGTATTGAAATAAGGGTAGATGTAGGGGAAAATGATATTCCGAAAGTAAAACTTGGCGATACAGCCCTTGTAGAAGTAGATGCGTATACCAACCGTAAGTTCAAAGGACTGGTATACAAAATTGCCAACCCGAATACACAGGCAACTGCTACAACTACTTCTACCGAGGTAACCAATTATAAAGTGCATATCCGTCTTATTCCTGAGAGTTACAAAGACATGGTGGTACCCGGAAGAGCATTTCCTTTCCGTCCGGGTATGACAGCCAGTGCAGATATTCAAACCAATACCAAAGAAAACGTATTGTCTGTTCCGTTGAATGCAGTAACCACCCGTGAAAAAGAATCTGGTAATGGCGATAAAAAAGCAAAAACTGATGATGGTCCGCCAAGCGGCGACCCGGCAGATGATGAAGCAGTGGAAGAAGTGGTATTTGTAATAGGGAAAGATAAAAAGGTAAAAAAGGTTAAAGTAAAAACAGCTATCCAGGACCTCAACTACATTGAAATTGTAGAAGGATTAAATGAAGGCGACCAGGTAGTAACAGGTCCATATAACACGGTAAGTAAAATCCTGAAGGATGGTAATCTGGTAGAAGTAGTGGCGAAGGATAAATTGTTTGAAGAGAAGAAGAAAGAATAAGTCGGGAGGGAAGTCCGAAAGTCCGGGGTCCGAAAGTCCGAAGAAGAGCGTATAATTTTATAAAGCGTTATTGCAGTTAAGCAATAACGCTTTTTGTTTTAACTCTGCGAAACCGCTGTTTTCTCTCGTTCTCTGCGGTGCCCTTCCTTCGTGAGGGTGACCTTAGGAACCACAGTGCAGAGAACGAGAGGAAGCAGCGTTTTCGCAATGTGGTATTAACAACCATCTTTGGTCTTCCGGACCCCGGACTTCCTGACTTTCCCTCTACTCTCCGTATGTTTGCAATTGAACAATGCTAGATACATGCAGTATGGAATAATAGGTAGTGGTAGTTGGGCCACGGCTTTGGCAAAAATTCTGACAGATAATGGGCACACTATTTACTGGTGGGTAAGGAATGCTGAAACCATTGTTTATATGGAGAAGAGAAAGCACAACCCCCATTATCTCAGTGCCGCTTATTTCAATCCAACACTATTGCGTTTAAGTAGCAATATACATGAGGTAATTGCTGCATCCGATGCTTTGGTCATTGCAGTGCCATCGGCTTATGCGGAGCAGGTTTTTGAAGAGTTGAAACCAGAAGAACTGTCCGGTAAAAAAATCATTTCAGCCATCAAAGGCATCCTGCCAACCGATAACCGTTTACTGCATGAATATTTATCAACTCATTATCGTGTTCCGATTGATATGTATTTTGCATTACTAGGGCCCTGTCATGCAGAAGAAGTGGCGTCAGAAAAATTATCTTACCTCACATTCTCCGGAAAGGACCATGCCAGCGCAGAACAAATAGCAAAGGATTTTACTACGGAATACATTAATACAGTCGTAAATGATGATGTGGTGGGTGTGCAGTATGCAGCGGTATTGAAAAATATTTATGCGCTCGGTGCAGGTATAGCACACGGGCTTGAGTATGGCGATAATTTTCTGAGTGTATATATTGCCAACAGTGCTAATGAAATGGTAGCTTTTTTGCGTAAACTCAGTGAAACAGAAGCACAGCCAGCGGTACTTACACCCAATTATGCCGCTTCTGTTTACCTGGGCGATCTGCTCGTAACCTGTTATTCGCTTTACAGCCGAAACCGCACTTTTGGTAATATGATCGGCAAAGGCTATTCTGTAAAAGCGGCTCAGTTGGAGCTGAATATGGTAGCAGAAGGCTATAATGCCGCCCGCTGTATTTACCGTACAAACCAAACGGTAAACGCCACAATGCCCATAGCATCAACCATTTATGAGATTCTCTGGGAACACCGGCCTGCCGCTGATGGATTTAAGAAAATAGAAGGGTTTCTGGTATAAGAAAAGTGGTAACTTTATTCCATGCCAGTTTCATTTACCTTATTAAGCCCCATGGTACTCCTGATACTCCTCGGTGGAGTAATAGGAATTAACCTGTTGAGGAAACTGTTGCATCATTCGAAATCTCATTAATAAGTTTCAAGATACAGGAAGCAAGGGTCAATGAATAGATAAGTAGCAAGATTCAGGAATTTTCTTATTCCTTGTTGCTTGATACTTGTTTCTTTCTTGATCCCTGTACCTTGTCTCCTGCTCAGTTGAGCTGAAATAACTCCGCAGCAATTCCATCGGCGAGGAACTTTCCTTTTTTTGTAAGGATGAGATGGTTGCCGGATAAATTGAGATATGCTTCCTGTACATATTTTTGTGCAGCATTCATGATGGCCACTACATTTTTTTTACCCCATCTTTCTTCTATCCGTTTTAACGAACAACCTTCCATGGTACGCAAACTGGTCATGATGTATTCGTTCAGTTGCTGTTCGTCTGTGAGTTGCTCCGCTTCGGAGGGTACCATATCCTGTTCTATACTTTTCAGGTAAAGCGCATTATTGGAAATATTCCACTGGCGAATGATTCCGTTAAAGGAATGTGCCGAAGGACCGAGTCCGAGATAGGGTTTGCCCTGCCAGTAACTACTGTTATGTTTGCTGCGGAAACCAGGCAGCGCAAAATTGGATATTTCATAATGCTCAAATCCAGCGGCTTCAAGACGGGTAGTAAGTAAATCGAAATGAATGGCCTGGCTTTGTTGATCAACATCGGCCTTGCTGCCTTTTTGTATGAGTTTATCCAAAGCCGTATTGGGTTCAACTGTTAGTGCATAACAAGAGAGATGTGGTATGTTTAGTGAAATAGCTGTTTCAATATTCGCCATCCATCTTTCATCGCTTAAACCCGGTGTGCCGTAAATAAGATCGATGGTGAGATTGTGAAAGCCGGCTTCCTGTGTCAGTAGCACACATTGCTTTGCCTGAATGGCATTATGCGCCCTGTTCATCCATAGCAGATCTTCTTCATAAAAAGACTGTATACCGATACTCAGGCGGTTGATGCCTGCTTTTTTCCATTCCAGTAATTTGTCTGCTGAAATATCATCAGGATTCGCTTCCAGTGTTATTTCGGCATCGGGTGCAATAGAAAAATGTGTTGAAAGGGTTTTCATTATCATCATCAGTTCATCTGATGTTAATAGCGAAGGCGTTCCACCTCCGAAATAGATGGTAGATATATGGTCTGAAATAAAACTTTTTCTGATGATGGCTTCCTTTGCAATGGCAGCCGTCATGGCTGTTCTGGATTGTTGTGATGTCGAGAAATGAAAATTGCAGTAGTGACAGGCTTTTCTGCAGAATGGAATATGAATATAAATGCCCGACATATTTTGCGAAGATACAGGTAAGCTGGCAGGGGTTGATGACTTACAGATATTGTAAAAGCTTATTTTTGCATCAATGAATTTGCTGAAGCGATGTTTTTTGGTGCTCACAGGAATATTTTCCTTTTTAATTGGTATGAGCCAAACCGATACACCCGTTCGCAAAGCCACGGTTGTTCAGCAAAGAGACAGTTTGGTACCTGTTACCAGACCACAGCAGACTTTTGATACGGCAACAAATATTGCTGATTCACTTCAACAACAAACAGACAGCCTCCGGTCAGA
>DPWF01000374.1:11021-12036 GCA_003526435.1 Chitinophagaceae bacterium
CATCAAAGCGGCTGTACCAGCAGGACCAAGTATAGATACCAGTACGTACAGAAAATATTACACACACCCCTTTTTACCCCTTACCCAAAAGCCCCTGTTCATGATTTCCGATTTCAGGGAAAGAAGAACACTGGACGATATGTTTTACCTGCTGATGGGTGTAGTGCTCCTGCTGGCATTTGTGAGAACGGTGTTTCCGAGGTATTTTAAAAACCTGTTTGTACTGTTCCTGCAAACTTCTTTAAGGCAGAAGCAAACCAAGGACCAGTTGTTACAGGATAACCTGGGGTCTTTATTTGTGAACCTTCTTTTTATCATCAGCGCCAGTATTTATGGAGCGTTGGTCATCGGTAACAAAGAATGGCTCGACTACCCGTTCTGGCATATTGTATTTTTTGGGGCCGGGCTGTTGACCATGGTATACTTCGGAAAATTTCTTTTTCTGCGGTTCTCCGGATGGGTGTTCAACTCAAAGGAAGCGGCTGTAAATTATACGTTTACGGTGTTTTTGGTCAACAAAGTCATGGGGGTGATTTTGGTGCCCTTTCTCTTCCTTATGGCTTTTGCAAAACCCGGTTTTAAGGAAGTTGCGCTCACAGTTTCGGTTGGTTTGATGATTCTCCTGTTATTATACCGCTATGTAATATCTTTTGCGACAATCAGGAACACATTGAAAGTGAACGCATTACATTTTTTTCTTTACCTTTGCGCGGTTGAAATACTTCCGCTGCTGTTATTATATAAGCTGATGGCGGATTATATCGGTGGAAGGTTTTAATTTTGCAAAATCTCAGAAAGCAAGCATGGTAAAGAACGGAGCAAAAAAAACGGGTACCCCTAAGACCTCGAAAAAGATCCTGATCTCCCAGCCCAGACCCGAAAGCGATAAATCGCCTTATTTCGATCTGGAACGGAAGTATAAGGTAGAACTGGTCTTTCATCCTTTTATAAAACTGGATGGAATTCCTGCCAAAGAATTTCGCAAACAGAAGATCGACATCATGCACTATTCTGC
>DPWF01000212.1:0-11463 GCA_003526435.1 Chitinophagaceae bacterium
ATTACCACCTGTTCCCGATGCTCCCGATGAAGCGGCTGGATTTGTGGCTGTTTTACCTCCGGAGCCCTGTTTCTGGGCTGCGGCTATTTCTTTTTCTACAATGGGTTTTACCTGCAAACCATATTTATCTTCAGGATAAATAGAGAGGAGATTATTTAATACCTCAAGTGTTTTGGTAAAATCCTTGGCTTTATCATGGTAATAAGAAGCCAGGTAGTAGAACTGATAAGGCAGAATCCGCTGATTTTTGGCAGGATCTTTCTTCAGGAAATCGATGTATTGCATGATAGAAGGCACTGCTGTACCTTTTGTTGTATCTGCATCGATAGCTACTGCTGACTGAACAGCAAACCTGTATCCGTAAATCTGGTCAGGGAATTTTGAAATCATTTCATTGCTCAAACGAAATGCTTCATCTAATTCACCTGCTTTAATGGAGGCATCTGTAATGTAGAAATAGTCAGTAATTCCCATTTCCTTTTTAAAGCTGAGTCCTTTTTTCAGCCACACTAGCTGTTTTTGAGGATTTTTTGCTTTAGCATACATATCAGAAGCCATTTTAGCATAGTTTATTCTGCTGGCTGTTAAAGTATCTACCTGCATTGCTTTCTCGATAAAACCTGCAGCAACGTCTTCGCTGCCTGGGAAACGAGCATATATCTTAATGGCCAAACCATAGTATTCTGGCGTAAGAGAAGCTGCATCGGCTGTTGCAAAGAATTTTTCAATAGCGTCTTTTGCTTTTAAAGAATCATTTGTTCTTTCATAGTTATACGCATAAATACCGTAGAGTTTTGGCATTTTGTCGATACCACCCACTTCTGCTTCAATCTGTTTTACTTTTTCGAGGCTTTCATTGTATTTACCTGCACGGAACAGGTAATCGGCCACAAACAGATCTGTATTGGGGTCTTTGTCTGCATTGGCAACAAACTTATCAAGGTAATCTTTTGCCTTTGGTACATCCTTATCAGCATAATATTTATACAGTTCATAATATACCCGAGGATAAGTAGGATCTGCTGTAATGGCATTGGCAAAAAACTGATCGAACAGCTCTTTGTTATTCTGGCTCAAGTATATTTTACCAATACGATACATTGCTCTTGCATTCTTTGGATCACGTGCAATAGCTTCCTGGTATGCTTTTACAGCTTCACCACCATTTTCACCACCCAATTTGAGGTAGCTGATACCCATATTGATATAGATATCCGGATTGGTTATATCAAGAGCAGCAGCCTGTTTCAGTTTTTCGATACCATAACTGGGATCACCGAGTTTGCTACCACCATCGGCATTGGCACGACCAATGGCATTCAGGATGCCGGGATTGCCCTTACCCTTATTACGGCCTTTTGTTTCTGTTGTTGCAGTAACGGCCTGTTCAAATTTCTGTTTGGCTGAATTGATATCACCACCTTCGAGTATTTCGAGGTGACCCATACCCACCAACAACCATGCATCGCTGCCAACTTCCTGCAAACCTTTCTGGTACACATCTTTGGCTGCGGTAATCATTGCCTTGGTAAGTTCGCCAGCCTCGGCGGCAATGAGCGACTGACCGTACCAATAAATCGCTTGTGGATCTTTTGGATTGGCATCATAAGCCTTTTTCAAAGTTTCACGGGCGCTCTTATACTTCTCGTAGTTGAGGAATTTAATTCCCTCCGCTACCTGCGCCATCAAACACTGTACAGCAAGCAAGGCTGTTACGATCAAAGAAACGGTCTTCTTCATTTGTCGGTTTTTATAGTTGTTGTGTTAATCTGCGTCTTTTATACTTCCGGATCTTTTTCCAAATCCCATTTTAGCGGGAACCAGAAACGCCCTCCGGAAAATCAACTGTCCTCTTTCCAGGCTCATGAAATTCATAAACCCTGTTCCAAGTCCGGTTGCATTCTCTTTCAATATATAATACAATGGACGTGCCAAAGGGTACTGTCCATATGAAATAGTTGCCTGTGAGGGCTTTGCGAATATATCTTTTTCCTCACATTTAACACATTCTACCAATCCTAACCTGATTTTTTTCAGGTATTCGAGTTGAACAGGATCATAACTGTCGGAAATCCAACTGATTCCTACAAAACCCACTACATCTTTTCTGGAAGCTACCACATCCAGTACATTCCGGCTATTCTGTGCAGCCACAACATTAGCACCAAAAGTTTCACCTTTCAGGATACTGTCTTTCAGATAACGTACTGTACTGGTTGCTTTATTTCCATCCATCACGGCCGTAATTTTATTCTTACCGCTCAGGATATTGCGTAGTTTGCTCAGGGTGAAGATGCTGTCGGGTGATTGCCTGTTCACAATAACGGCTACTGCATCATATGCAAGTACACCATATTGCGGGGAATAAGACAACTGATTCTCAAAGAACGATGCTTCTTCTTTCGTTAATCCACGGGCCACTATGACCATCCGGGTACTGTCTTTTTGCAAATCCCTGAAACAATCCGATTCCGGTTTATAGGAAACATTGATATTGGTTTCAGGAAAAGACGATTTATGTACCCTTATCTGTTCTTCAATGACCGGTTTAAAACTCTCATCCACACTTATATTGATCGTTCCCCTGGTTGGTGTATCCGTTTCAGCTTTTACTTTATCAGCACTGTTACAGGACAATAACCATGAGAACAGAAAAAATGATCCTATCGTATAAAAAAAACCTTTTCGCATTTTAATAATCCCGCTTAATTCCCCTGTACAACCTGAAACCACCATACAACACCGATACCGATCCCATCAGGTATCTGAACATTGGATCTACCAGCATCAACTGTTCAATCTTCAACGGTTCAGCCAGCAACAAAATAAAAGCCATCCCAAGAATGAAAACTGCCATTGACAGGTCATAAATCATTCTCATCATCCTGTAACTTTTCTTTTGCTTCTCTCTGAAATCCTGTTCCATATGGCCTTTTTTGTACCCGGGGTGGGCAATTTAGTTAATAATTTTATTTACTCACTGAAATCAAGTGTTCATTTTACAATAAAATATTCCTGATTTAACTGTAAGATGCACCCATTTTATCTTTCCATAATATACCATGTTAAACTCACGAATAACCGTTAGCTGTTTTATAGTTTTTTTTATCATGCGTAAACCATAGAGTTCGATTATAGATTCGGGCCAACAGCTTTCTGGCAACGGAACATTATCTTTGCCGCCATGAAAGTATTGATGGTCTGTCTGGGTAATATTTGCCGGAGCCCGCTTGCAGAAGGCATTTTACAACACAAAGTCATGCTGGCAGGGCTCAACTGGAAAATAGACAGTGCGGGCACAGGAAATTATCATATCGGAGAACCACCGCATATACTTTCCCGGAAAGTGGCTGATTTAAATGGGATCGATATCAGCCAACAACGTTGCCGGCAATTCAGGGCATCTGATATGGTCGACTTCGACCGTATTTATGTGATGGACCATGATAATTACAATGAAGTAAAAAGGATGAGCGGGCCAATATGGGATGAAACAAAAACCATGTTGATACTGGATGAAATGGAAGCTGCTGATAATACGGTACCCGACCCATGGTATGGCACTGAAAAAGATTACCACCATGTTTTCGGACTATTATCTGCAGCCTGTGACAGCATCATTGAAAAATACGGTTCTATTCAATAAACCAACTCCGCGTATAATAACCTCTGTTACCTCATGTTCTTTGCGGTAAATATGCAACTTTGTTCACCGCAGAGAACATGAGACAACGGAGGTTACGCAGAGGAGATAACATATTATATAAGATTATGAGCAAACCAGGTTTACCACAAGGAACAAGAGATTTCAGCGCAGCAGTGGTGCGCAAACGCAATTACATTTTCCAGACCATCCGTTCTGTATTTGAATTATACGGTTTTCAGCCACTGGAAACACCTGCGATGGAAAACCTGGATACACTCATGGGTAAATATGGGGAAGAAGGTGATAAACTGATTTTTAAAATACTCAATAACGGCCTCGATAACCCGGCCAAACAAGAACAGATAAGAGCCGACTTTGAAAAAATACTGGAGGGAAAAAATAACAAGGGTATTACTGAAAGAGCACTTCGTTACGATCTTACCATTCCTTTTGCCCGTTATGTGGCCATGAATTATGGTCAGTTAACCATGCCTTTTAAAAGATACCAGTTACAACCGGTATGGCGCGCCGATCGTCCGCAAAAAGGTCGTTACCGCGAATTTTATCAATGTGATGCCGATGTAGTAGGAAGCAACAGCCTGCTGAATGAAGTTGAACTGACACATATTTACGCATCTGTTTTTGAACAACTGAATGTGCCTGTTGAAATCAGAATCAATAGCCGCAAAATATTGGCTGCACTTGCCGAAGTATGTGGTGGCGCCGATAAAATGATTGACATCACTGTTGCCATCGACAAACTGGACAAAATCGGTATCGATAAAGTAAAAGAAGAACTGACGCAGCGTGGGTTGAACAATGATCAGGTGGCAGTTATTGAAAAATATTTATCCATCAGCGGGAGCAATGAAGAAAAGATTGCTCAACTCTCCACATTGATCGGCCATACAGAATCCGGTAAAAAAGGACTGGAAGAAATACAATACGTATTATCAAACTGTCAGCTAGAAAACAACAAGAACCAACTGGTAGCCGATTTCACCCTTGCGCGTGGTCTCAACTATTACACAGGTATCATCTATGAAGTGAAAGCATTGAGTGTACAGATGGGTAGTATTGGTGGCGGTGGCCGCTATGATGACCTCACCGGTTTATTTGGTGTACCCAATGTACCCGGCGTAGGTATTAGTTTTGGCGTAGATCGTATTTATGATGTAATGGAAGAACTACAGGTCTTCCCCGATACGGTACAAATCAGTACCAAGGTATTATTCTTCAACCTCGGAGACGCAGAAAGTAAAACCGCTTTTCGTTTATTACAGGAACTCAGAAAAAATAATATTGCTGCTGAACTGTTTCATGAACTGAGCAAGTTTGACAAACAGTTCAAATACGCCGAAAAGAAAAATATCCCCTATGCAGTCATCATCGGTTCCAAAGAACTGGAACAGGGCACCTGCATTGTTAAAGACCTTACAAAAGGATCACAGGAAGAAATACAGCAGTCAGCACTTATAGCAGCTATGAGAGGGTAGTTGATAGTCGATAGTCTATAGTTTATGGTCCATGGACTATAGACTATGGACTACCCCCTCTTATTCTGGCACAATATTGGCATATCATAGCAAAATAACGTTATGAAATGAGCCATAACAAAGGTTGATACCAACTGAAATGTTTATTGGCGAATTCCATGTGACCAAAATCAATAAAAAACCACACATGAAACAGCCGATATGGATACTAGCTGCCTGCACGCTGCTCATAATGAGTTGTGGAAGAAAAACAGTACCTGCAAAAACAACCGACATACGAACAACCAACTCTCCTGCTGTCAAAGCACCGGAGCATAAAAATGTAACTGTAACACCTGTTCCTGTTAACGAGGAGAAAGGGAAAACCGACACAAAGAAAGAAATAAAAGAAGAGTTATTGCCGATGGTTGTAATTGATGGGATGGGAAATATCATCACCCCAAAAGAAAAGCTGCCGGAAGAAATTGCGGCTAAAGCAGATTACAGGATACTCAGTCGGGCTTTTACTCCCAACCAGCGTACCAATCTGGTGTACCGCTATAAAATAGTTCCCCCACGCATTCTATTTGTGCCCGAGAGTTATATAAAAACAACCTCCAGGGGCAAATATGTGGTATACAGAAAAAAATTCTGGTATTGGCAAAAAGAAGATGGATTGTTTTACCTCGATGAAACTTACTATAAATAAGAAAGGGCCAATGGCCCTTTCTTATTTATCATTGATAACACCAGATTACTTCCGTTGAAAAAATAATTGTCGTTTCAGCAGTATCGCAGATGCACGGTCAAATGCAATGCCGTCCGATTTTGTACCTTCCAACACATAACCACCCGCATTGATATTTACACCAATCACTTTTTTATTGGCATCTCTTTTAAACTGAGCGGTTCCATCATAGGCTGTGATAGAAAACTGGTCCTCACCTGTTTTAACGAGTGTTGAATTACCAACACTGGAGCCCATTACAAGACCTTCTCCTTCCATACTCACTGTTACTTCAGTAACAATACTTCCATCAGGGAATTTGTATTTGCCTACAAAATCATTCAGAGTGCTGTCTTTGGTTTGTGCTTGTGCAAAAGTAACAACGCCCAGCAAGAGGCAAAACATCATCAATTTTTTCATAAGAATCAGGTTTTAGTTGTTAGCGTAACGATTTTAAGATGCAAAAGTTACTAAAAAAAATAAAAAAAAGTTTAAAATCTACGTTATTTATAAATGAACCAGCTAATGAAGCAATAACCAAAATTGATTATGCGCCTGCTAATCATTTTATAATACGAAAATTATCATCAAATACCAATTAACGCCTTACACCTGAACTCTCTATTACCCAGTAGCATATTTGAAAAATAAAGCCATTTATACAAAATAAATAGCATTGAAAAGAGTACTTGTAATGTCTGAAATTTATTCGCATTGGAGCATATGCTGTTTGGGCTTGACAACTTTCCGGATATCATTACTATAAAATGAATGTATATAAGTTCTCAAAAAGAATAAAACATATCTACATGTTTCTTTTATAAAGGTTTGTGTTTGAAATCAAAAAATCAATTTTTATTGTAGTGTAGATAAGTGATATGATCAAATCAATAATTGCTATTATCAATTTAATAACTGAAATCGGTAAATATTACTTCACATAGTTTTGCGTCTTTGCACATTACTTAGTTATAAAAAATATTATATTACTAGCATAATAATGTCTACAATGAACGCTATAGCTCGCTTATTTTCTATCATCGTCTTCATTTTTGTTATCACTATTTGCAAAGGGCAGGACAACTGTAATTGCAAGCCGGCTGACACATTACGCCAGACTATTGGTAAATATTATAATTCAGGTAAATTAGATTCGGCAGCACTTGTTTTAACGAAGTTAAAACAATCAACCAATAAGGCCTGCCGTATTGTTTATCTGGATGGGCTTGGTCAAATATTTATTGCCAAAAAGCAGTTCGCAGATGCGAGAAATTATTTTTCGCAGGAAGAAATAATACAGGATGAGCTGAATTGTAAAAACCTTCGCATACGTTTTTATAATACACTGGCTCGTTATTATCAAGAAGCCGGGTATAGAGATAGCGTTTCGATGATTACTCTTAAAGCTATAACATTAGCTGAAGAAGAAAAAGACTGGTATGCAGCAGCACGCGCCAGTATTAACCTCGCATCTATTTTTCAACAGGAACAACAACTCAACAAATATTTACAATACAGCCGCAAAGCACTTTCATTTGCAAGACTATCAAAAGATACTGTTATACTGGCGGCCGTGCTTACAAGGGTAGCTGAAAGCTATTTCGAATCATACCAGCAAAAAAAGTTCATTGAAGAATTAGATAGCAGTTATTTATTAGCAACCGAATGTATCAGTATCTCGAGAAACAGACCTGAGAATCTACTGGAGCTTTCAGACGCATACAGTAAGATTAGTCAGTATTATATTGTTACAAAACAATACAATACTGCCTTAACCTATGCAGACAGTGCCATTGTTGTGTGCCCGAAAGGCATTTTCGATTTTTACAGACATCAATTAAATGGCTATAGTGCTAAAAGTGAAATATTTTTTGCACTTAACAATTATAAAGCTGCCAGAGCTATGGCTGATTCTGCATACCGCTACGCGCTTCTATTTAATAAACAACTTGCTATTCAGCCGTTGAATATCATCTTTAAAAGTTCGAGAGCGTTAAAAGATTTCGAACGATCATCCGCTGCTCAGGAAGAAATGATGCGTTTAAGAGACAGCATTTATACGATTGAAAAAACTGCTACAATCAACGAGCTGGAAAAAAAGTATAACCAGGCCAAAAATGAGAAAACGATCCAGGAACTTTCGTTACAAAAGAAGATATACCTTCTCTTTGCTGTCGTAGCGGTACTGGCAATTGGTGTAGTTGGCTTCTTTCTCCGTCAACAATCGTTCAAACACAAACAAAAAGTATTGGAAACAGAACAACGGCTTAATCGGGCACGCATAAATCCTCATTTCTTCTTTAACGCACTAACTTCAATTCAACATTTAATACTTCAAAAAAACGATCAGTTGGCCATCGCCTCGAATCTTGCAAAATTTTCTTCCCTCATGCGCAATACGCTGGAAAACACATATAATGACTACATAACAATAGAACAAGAACTAGCTTTCTTAAAACAGTACCTTGATTTACAATTGATGCGGTTTCCGGGAAAATTCACCTATTTACTTCATTCAGATGATGATTTAGAAATAGATGAGTGGCAAGTGCCATCCATGATCGTACAGCCATTTGTAGAAAACTGCATCGAACATGGATTTGCTCACATTGACTATACAGGCCATATTACGGTAGATTTTTTAAACCGCAACAATCAATTACATATATTGATTACCGACAATGGAAGAGGATTCAACAAGGATGCAAGTCGAACCTCTGATCATATTTCAAGGGCAGGGCAAATTCTAAAAGACCGCATTTATCTACTAAACTTAACATTAAAATCCAATGCCAGTTTCAGCATTACAGAAAGAACAGAAAAAGGAGTTTCTGTAGCAATTAAACTGCCTGCAATCTTTAAAAATTCAACCCATTGATTACTACTGGATTACTATTCTGTAAGCATAGCCGTTGTTACCAGCTACCGTGGGTAATTCTGTTAATACACCATTCTTCCAATATACCGATTTAGCACCATTCCCACCAGCTTCCGGAATACTTCCAATTACGTACACATCATTACCATCTACTCCAATACCATATACACTTGCAACTCCTTGTACAGTAATATTACTCAACATGGTTTTAGTTCCGTTCTTCCAACTGGCTGCATTGTAAATATTTGCTCCTGTAGCTACTGCTCCGGCAGTATGCACGTCAGTACCATTAACTGCTATGCCATAACACCAACTACTTTCTGTGCTAAGGGTAGTAGCCACTCCATTTTTCCAATATGCTGCCTTGTCGTCTAGTTGTCCAGCGCAAAAAACATCATTGCCTTGAACAACAATACGATGAACAGTAGAATAACTACCCGGAGCCGAATTAAGTGTAACTGCCACTCCATTTTTCCAATACTTTGGCAATCGGTTATAAGGAGATGCAGATGCTGTTTCATACCCTGCTATATATACATCATTACCTACAACAGTCATATCATAAGGTCTGGCATCTGTTGCTGCAGACCCTGTATTTGTGGTTATTGATGTTACAGTACCATTTTTCCATTGAATAACTTTAGGTACTCCGTTGGAAGGGTATTCCATACCTGCTAAATAGATATCATTACCACTAACTGCCAAACAGTTGTAATAAACGCCACTTGCTACTGGAACAGACTGCAGTTCAATACCATTTTTGTAAATAACAGCAGTAAATGCCCCACCCGAAATTGGCTGTCGACTCGCTAAAACATACACGTCTGTTCCCGAAACCTCTAAATCTTCCCCATAAATTTTTGAAGTTGACACATCCCCAATTGTAGCTGGAACATCGTTCACAAAATATTTAGCGATTGCACTATTATTGGCGTTATTATATTCGTTGGACAAAACATAACGTTTCTTCGAAACAGGCTGCACTTCTTCGTTACGACTACAAGAGGAAATAAACAAGCATACGATTATGAGTATGCAGACATTTACAGTTAAGTTTTTCATTCAATTGAATTTGAAATTTTATTTGACAACCATGTTGGCTTATATATCGCCTTTGGCATTCGATTGTGATCGGCTAATTGTTTTATTACTTAATAACACACACCCTGTTATAAAAGACACTAATACTCTAGCAAACAATCTATTTGATTGAAACAAAGATGTTGTACAGCTTATTTGCTTTTGTTCTTTTTAATAATTGCCAATAGTGACTTATTATCTGGATAAGAAAGTAAAGCCTGATTTCCTTTTTGAATGACTTCATCAATTCCCTGAATTGCAGGAAAAAGTATCTTCAAGGCTTCGAGATAATTAACAATGCTTTTAATTGCCTGTACGCTCCCTCTTGCCCTGCAAATCAAATTTTCTACTGGGGTATTGCCATCCGCTGAAAATGTTCCCTGTTTCTCAATAAAACCAATATGATAATCGATTTCAGTCATGTGAGCGGCCACTCCTCTCTTTTTAAAATCGTTTTCTGCTTTTGTCATTTGTTTGGCATCAATTCTGCCGGTCACAAATTTCTGAACAAATTCATTAAACTGATTGATCCGCGTATCACTCAGTTGGGTATATTCGGTGCAAGGAGATGATGTAAAATAATCGCGTAATACTTCGGGCTGTATAAAATTCATTAAGAACTTTGCTGTTCTTTTTCCAGTCGCAGTATCCTTCATTATTTTTTCATATGGATTCATATTTAAATCGAATTTCGGGTTGCCCCCTCTCTCCTGCGAAAAACTGCTTACCAGTAAAAAAAATTGTACCAGAATAATAAAGGCTATTTTTTTCATTGCTTTGATAGATTGTCTATTTATTTAAATTGGCGCAATCGAGTGTAATTGGATGTGTTGGCATAATTAATAGGGGCGCACTATACTTACCACCACCCTCGTATGTTGAGCGTACATAACCACTTGCAATAGCACAGGTTCTATCTGTTTTTTTGATCGCAATATTTACCTCCACCTCTTTATGTAACGGAATATCCAATGCATTTTTTTCAAGTATCCAAAGACTGGTAATATGCACTTTAGTAACCACTAATTTCTCCGACTCCCAAATTGCTTCATATTGTTTTTTTACACTAGCCTCGAGAGTCGGATCTCCAAAAACAGCTTTTTTCATTTGCAGGTTTTTTACATACTCGACCTGATTCTTTTCCATTTTTACCATATACGCATCTATGCTGCCGTATTTTTCGATTGCTGCTTTTACCTCTTCCAGTTTTTCTTCCAGCGACAATGCTTCAGGATATACTTTCATTGCTGAAACAATAAATGCCTTGTAGAGATACAGATCCTGCATAAAAGAAACTGCGCTTAATGAACGCCAGTTTTTAAAACCATCTTCAGCCTTTTCAATAACTGCAGGCAAGTATCTTACCTGATCAGTCACATCTTTATAGGCCGATTTTACGATGATAGCTGTTGGTTTAGACTTAATAAACGCTTCAATTTTTTCTTCATATTCTTTGATCACCTTATTGCTTTCTTCCAGCGCTTCTAATACTGCCGACTTAACTTGAGCCTTATCGCCCTGCACATTCAATCTTCCTTTATTAAAAAGAAATGGATCTTTGAATAAAACATCAGTGTACTTCATTGCTGCCTGGGCTCCGTCGCGCGTGTAACCGGCTCTTTGCCCAAAAAGATTGATCATAAGTAGAAAGAAAAAA
>DPWF01000212.1:11480-22498 GCA_003526435.1 Chitinophagaceae bacterium
TATTTTCTGCTTCATATGCTTTAGTAATAGGTTTGCTATGGTAAAAATATTCTTACACATGGTTGAACTTTATATTCATTAACCCCTGAAACAGGTTAATTATTAAATGCAGAAACTTGATAGATAAGTGATTAATAAATAGTTTTGTTTTTCATACCGACTCATGACCATACTAATTATTGACAACGAAGCCAACCTCAGAAATACGTTAAAAGAGTTAATAAAGCTCTCAGGATTTAATTTCAGCATTATTATTGAAGCATCAGGCGTTAAAGAAGGCATTCAACGAATCCATTCCGAGAATCCTGATATTGTTTTTTTGGACATAGAAATGGAGGATGGAACGGGATTTGATCTAATGAAACAAATTCAACATCCACAATTCCAGCTAATATTTGTAACTGCACATAATCAATACGCTATTGACGCTTTTAGGTTCAGTGCTATTAATTATTTACTAAAGCCGGTAGATCCTGATAGTCTAAAGATCAGTTTAGAGAAGGCATCAGCGAATATTAAAACGAAATTATTGAGCGATCAAATTGATATACTTCTACAACAATTAGCAGGTAAAACAGACAAAGAAAGACGTATTGTATTAAGAGATATTGACAATATCTACTTTGTAAAAGTAAACGATATATTGTACTGCATGGCAGACGGTACATATACCCGATTCTACCTTCAAAATCAAAAAGATATTCTGGTTTCAAAAAACCTGAAAGAATATGAGAACTTATTAGAACCTCTGGGGTTTTTGAGAACGCACCATTCTTATCTGGTAAATCCCGATAAAATTACTATGTATGACAAATCAGAAGGCGGTTCTTTAATTTTAGAAGGAGGAGTATCAGTACCCGTATCCCAACGAAAAAAAGAAGCCATTATAAGCATCTTAGAAAAGAAAAATACTTAATGAGCAAGCTTTTTAAGATACTTACTTTGCAAAACGCTGTAAGTATTCATCTTTTACACAACATGCCATCTACTTAAACCAGCCCCTCATATACCATTGCCGCTCCCTGTCCCACTCCTACACACATGGTGGCAAGTCCGTATTTAGATTGTCGTCTGCTCATTTCATGTAATAATGTGGCAGAAATACGAACGCCACTGCAACCCAATGGATGGCCGATGGCAATAGACCCACCATTCACATTTATTTTTGAAGGGTCAAGTTCCAGGTCTTTTATACAAGCCAGGCTTTGTGATGCAAAAGCTTCATTCAGTTCAACCAGGTCAAGGTCTTTTACTGAGAGTCCGGCCCTTATCAAGGCTTTCTGTGAAGCAGGTACCGGACCAATACCCATGATGGCGGGATCAACACCGGCAATACCCATGCTCACCACACGTGCCATTGGCTTAAGGTTGAATAGTTTTACGGCTTCTTCGCTTGCAAGAATCATGGCTGCGGCACCATCATTAATACCTGATGAATTTCCGGCTGTAACCGTACCATCTTTGGCGAATGCTGGTTTTAAAGCCGCCAGTTTTTCCAATGAAGTTTCACGGGGATGTTCATCCTGGTTAAACCAGGAAATCAACCTGTCATTAATCATTTCAACAGCTACTATTTCATCATCCCATTTCCCTGCCCCCAGTGCCGCAAAGTATTTTTGCTGTGATGAAAATGCAAACGCATCCTGCTCCTCTCTTGAAATTCCCCAGTCTTTCGCTACATTTTCTGCGGTTTCTCCCATACTATACGGATGATACATGGATGCCAGTTTCTTGTTTACAAAACGCCATCCAATGGTGGTATCAAAAGTTTCCACTTTTCTGCTGAAAGCTCCTTCTGCTTTGGCAGTTACAAAAGGTGCACGTGTCATGCTCTCCACACCTCCTGCGATATACAGCATACCTTCTCCGCACATAATAGCGCGGGAGGCATCCATTACCGCCTGTAATCCACTGGCGCATAAACGGTTGACAGTATTTCCCCCCACCGTTACAGGCAAACCAGCCAGCAAAGCCGCCATGCGGGCAACATCCCTGTTATCTTCACCCGCCTGATTGGCCGCTCCGGCAATAACATCCTCCAAAGCCGCGGGATCAATGGTATTGTTTCTTTGCAATAAAGCAGTAATTACATGCGCAAGAAGATCATCCGGACGAATAGAGCTTAATTTTCCGCCATAACGTCCTATCGGTGTACGTACCGCATCAATAACATAACAAGCATTCATAAAAACAATAATTGATGCGCAAGATAAGAGGAATGAAACAGAGAAATGAGAAATGAGGAATAAGAAACAAGGTACAAGACTCAGGATTCAAGGTTCATACTTATTGTACTGTACCTTGTACCCTGAGTCTTGAACCCCGTTTCTTGTTTCTTGAATCTTGTACCCTTACCTCGAACCTTGAGTCTTTCACGTTGTTTCTTGCCCCAGCTCCCCATTTCTTATTCCGTATTTCTCTGTTTCTGGGGTATCTTTGCAGGATGAATACGGAACTACCAAATATCAGGCACCTGAGTATCAATGACTTGGAAGATTATTTCAATGGCATTGGGGAGAAAAAATTCAGGGTGAAACAGGTGCATGAATGGTTATGGCAAAAACATGCACACAGTTTTGATGATATGACCAACCTGAGCAAGGACCTGCGTGCCAAACTTACCCAGAATTTTAGCTTACCTGCTTTGAGGGTTGATGCGGTCCAATACAGTGAAGATGGTACCATCAAAAGTCGTTTTCGCACACACGATAATCATTTGATAGAAGGTGTATTGATTCCTACAGATGAAAGAAAAACAGCTTGTGTTTCTTCACAGATTGGCTGTAGCCTGAGTTGCAAATTCTGTGCAACGGGTTATATGGATCGTAAGCGTAACCTTACCTATGATGAGATTTACGATCAGGTGGTATTACTAAATAAAGAAAGTGAAGAGAAGTTCCAGAAAAAATTATCTAATATTGTCTTCATGGGCATGGGTGAACCGCTGCTCAATTATGGTAATGTGCTGAAAGCCATTGAACGCATATCTGCTGAAGATGGGTTATTTATGAGTGCACGAAGGATCACCGTTTCAACCGCGGGTGTGGCCAAAGCCATTCGCAAACTAGGTGATGATCAGGTGCGTTTTAAACTCGCCCTCTCATTGCATGCTGCCAATGATGCCAAGCGCAATGAAATTATGCCGATCAATGAAACCAATAATATTAAGGTATTGATTGATGCACTGAATTATTTCTACAAGCAAACAGGTAACGAGATCACTTTCGAATATATACTCTTCAAGAATTTTAATGACTCGCAGAAAGATGCAGAAGAGTTGATTAAAATATATCGCCAGGTTCCTGCCGATCTTGTAAACATTATTGAATACAACCCGATTGACGCTTTCAGATTCACTAAACCCGATGAAGAAGGCATACAAAACTTTATGCAGTTTCTTGAATCAAACCGTGTGAATGCGCGTTTGAGAAGAAGTCGCGGAAAAGATATTGATGCCGCGTGCGGACAATTGGCGAACAAAGGATAAAAACTGCAAGCTACAAGGAAGATGAATCTTATTAAGAACTATCTTGTAGCTTGTAACCTGTGGCTTGTAGCTTTCCCCCTTACTGTTGTAAAACAGCAAAAACAAAAACATGAAAAAAAGAACCGACAATTTCGACAAGTTTGCCAGTAAAAAGAAAGGCAGTGCCATTAAAGAAGCTTTCCGCCAGGAAAAGAAAAAAATAAAAGCTGAAGCCAGGGCCGCAGGTGAAGAAATGCGGAAGAAAAAGATAGAGAAAATGAGGGGGGAGCAGGAGAAAGCTACAAGCTTCAAACCGCAAGCTGCAGGGAAGGCAAGGGAAAAAGTTGCGGGTCCCGAACTGCGGGCCACAAGCAAGGCAGGAGGCAAGGGATATAAAAAAAATAATACTGTACCTGAAACACAGTCCTCAAATATCGCTTTAGCGGGTAATGGCTCGGATGAGCAGATGCCTTTGAATAAGTTTATTGCACATGCAGGGGTTTGCGGGAGAAGAGAAGCGGCAGACCTTGTAAAAGATGGCAAAGTAACCGTGAATGGTGATAAAATATTTGAGCCGGGTTATAAGGTATCTTCCAAAGACAAAGTAACTGTAAAAGGGAAACAGGTATTTCTGCAAAGAAATGCGGTTTATATTTTACTGAATAAACCCAAAGATTATATCACCACAGCCAATGATCCTCAGGGCCGGAAGACTGTACTTGACCTGATTAAAAATGCCACACCTGAAAGGGTATATCCGGTAGGTCGTCTGGACAGAAATACAACCGGTGTACTTATACTCACTAATGATGGTGAGCTGGCTCAGAAACTTACACATCCTTCTTTTGAAGTAAAAAAAATCTACGAGGTTACACTCGATAAACCAGTTGTTAAAAAAGACCTCGAAACTATTCTGAGTGGTGTTACACTGGAAGATGGTTTTGTGCAGGCCGACGCCGTTGGTTATGCTGATGACAAACAGAAGAACATTGTTGGTATTGAAATACACAGTGGCCGTAACAGAATTGTTCGCCGCATTTTTGAGCACCTGGGTTATGATGTAAAAGGACTAGACCGTGTAATGTTTGCCAATCTCACCAAAAAAAATGTAGACCGCGGCAAATGGCGTTTCCTGAATGAAAAAGAAGTGAGGTTATTGAAGTTTATGAATAATTCGTTTCTAAAAAAAACTAAGTAAAAAAATGCCAGGGATTAAGAAAAACACCACCCCTACCACTTAACCCAAACCCATAATCCCCAACTCCTCACATGCGTCCTGATATTATTTTCGAGAATAATTTTTTTGTTGCGGTTAATAAACCTTCGGGGTTACTGAGTATTCCTGATCGTTTAGGACAGGAGCCTTCTTTGAAAGATGCATTAAAAGCCCGTTATGAGAATATCTATACCGTTCACCGCTTAGATAAAGACACAAGCGGTATCATTGTTTTCGCCAAAGATGAAGATTCGCATAAACAGCTCTCTCAATTATTTGAAGGAAGAGAAGTAGAGAAATTCTATCAGGGTCTTGTTCATGGCAAACTGATGAATGAAAGTGGCAGTATTGATGCTGCTATTATGGAACATCCGGGTAAGGTGGGCAAAATGATTACACACGTAAAAGGAAAAGCTTCACTTACAGATTATGTCGTTTTGGAAAGTTTTCGCTTATACAGTTGGCTTCAGTTTCAGATACATACAGGTCGTACACACCAGATACGCGTTCACATGCAGCATTTGGGACACCCGATTGTTTGTGATGAGTTGTATGGCGACCCTTCCCCCATCTTACTTTCTGCACTGAAAAAGAAATTCAAATTGTCGAAACACGACGATCAGGAAAGACCCTTGATGAACAGACTGGCACTTCATTCCCATAAGCTGAGTTTTACCTTTAATGGAGAAAAGTTTGAACTGGAAGCAGAACTACCCAAAGACCTGAGGGCTATGCTGGCGCAATTGAGAAAACTGAAGTAAAAGCAGATCAGAAAAATGTCCAATTTTGAATTTCAAAGCCAGTTATCGGACGTTCGTTATTCTACCTTTCGCTGGCCCTTATTCCTCGGTTCCTTCAGGTCTTTCAAAATATATTCAGCTACTTTTGGATTTACGATTACTTTATCGTGCTCAAAATCCAGTTTAATACGCCATTTCTGCAATGTATTTATGCCGATGATGGCTTCTTCACTCAACCCTGGCACCACCATAAATTCATCACTGAGACGGATATCATCGTGATAAAAATCAGCACGCATGGCTTCTTCTACCACAACACAATGAGACTCACTTGCTGTTGCAATCCGTAACGGCTCATATAATTTAACTGGTGTTTCAATTTCATTAGCAGTTTCCGTGCTAAGACATGAATAGGTAGCACCACTGTCAAATAAAGCATACACGATTTTTTCTCCTTTTGAACCTGTAAACCTAAGTGGAATTCGGATAATACTCATAACCTTTTGTTTTAACGATTAAAAAATAAATAATCGTAACCTTTCTAGCTAAATACAAGGTAATGATTGCTTTTGTAGCAATAAAAAACAACCCACTTCACTATAACTTGAGACGAAGTCACTTGAAAAATAATTTGTTTACTACGCGAGATGCGGTTTTAAGACAGAGAAATAAAAAATAAGGAATAAGAAATGAGAAAAGAACGATCGCTTTACTTTCTCATTTCTTATTCCTTATTTCTCTGTTTCTTATTTTCTATCCCTCACTCCTGTTTATACACCACCCCGTTTTTCATCACAAACTTTACTTTACCCATTGCGCGGATATCTTTTACGGGGTCGCCATCGATGGCAATAATGTCGGCCAGTTTATCTTTTTCAATGACACCGATTCTGTCGTCACCTAATAAATCAGCGGCATATAATGTAGCGGAACGAATGGTTTCCAATGCAGGCATTCCTCCTTCATTCATGTACACAAATTCCAACCAGTTTTTTCCGTGTGCATATACACCTGCATCGGTACCAAAAGCAATTTTTACACCAGCTTTATATGCATTGGCAAAAGTGCCCTGTATTTTTGGTCCGATAGCCAATGCTTTGGGTGTTACCAGTTCATGATAATAGCCGGGTTTCTTTGCAGAATCGGCCACCGATCTTCCTGCCGTGATAGTAGGCACATAATAAGTCCCCATTTTTTTCATCAATGACATCACTTCTTCTGTCATATAAGTTCCATGCTCGATGGAATTGACCCCGGCATTTACTGCCCTTTTCATGGCTTCTGTACCATGGCAATGCGCTGCTACTTTAAAACCATAATCTTTTGCCGTTTCAACAATTGCTTTTATTTCAGCTTCAGTAAACTGTGGATTTTCGCCACTCTTAGCTACACTTAATACCCCACCCGATGCTGTAATTTTTATTACATCACTTCCTTCTTTATACCGCTGTCTTACTGCTTTTGCTGCTTCATCGGCTCCATTTACCACACCGGCGTCCGGACCGGGATCTCCCATTAAATCTCTCCGGTATCCGTTTGTAGGGTCAGCATGTCCACCTGTTGTAGCGATAGATTTTCCGGCTGTATACACACGCGGACCTTTAATCAATCCTTTATTAATGGCATTGCGTAATGAGATATTTACACCGCTTCCGCCCAGATCACGTACAGCGGTAAAACCTGTCATCAATGTTCTTTCCGCAAATACTACTGACTGGTATGCATAATCAGCCGGGTTGAATGTGAAGGTTTCCATGTATTTGCCCGGATTGGTTTCACTTTCCATGTGCACATGCATATCTATCAGACCAGGCATCACCGTTTTCGATTTCAGGTCGATCACTTTATCTCCGGCCGCACCAGTGGAATACCCTTTCTGAACATCCACAATTTTATTCCCATCCGTAATGATGGTCATTTCTTTAAGTAACTGCAGGTTCTTTACATCTACCAGTTGTCCGCAATGAATCACTGTTCTCTGTGCTGTAAGCGTAAGGCTGTACAGAAAAGCAATCAATAAAAAAACGGTCTTTCTCATATGGTGGGAGTTATTTCCTGAAAAATAGGTAGAAAAACGGGTATAAATACCAATGCCCTGTAACAAAAAGATTCTTTGTTACAAGGCATTGCACCAACAGCCTGAAATCATTACTTATTTGGCTGAGGTGTATATCTCAAATAAGGCTTCACGATATTAAGTCCTTTGGGAAACTTTTCCAGTGCCGCTTCCGTACTCACTGCAGGTACTACAATTACATCCTCCCCATCTTTCCAGTCTGCGGGCGTAGCCACGCTATAGTTGGCGGTTAACTGCAAAGAGTCAATCACTCTTAGCACTTCATGAAAATTACGGCCGGTTGATGCAGGATAAGTAATCATCAGCTTTACTTTCTTATCAGGCCCAATGATAAACAGTGAACGTACGGTAAAGGTTTCTGATGCATTGGGGTGAATCATACCATAAGTATTGGCTATACTTTTATCGACGTCAGCAATAATAGGAAAGCCTACCGTTACTTTTTGTGTTTCATTGATATCATTTATCCAGCCCTGGTGCTTATCGAGTGGGTCTACACTAAGCGCCAGCACTTTTACGTTTCGTTTCGCAAATTCTTCCTGAAGCAATGCAGTCTTTCCCAGTTCTGTTGTACATACAGGCGTGTAATCTGCAGGGTGTGAAAAGAGAATACCCCATCCGTCGCCTAGATAATTGTAAAAATCAATTTCGCCCATTGTTGTCTGGGCAGTAAAGTTAGGGGCAATATCGCCCAGTCTGAGGCTCATAAGTGTTGTTTTAAGGGTTATAATGAAAAGGGCTCAACAAAGATTATTCAGTATTTCTTTTTCGTACCGTCCTTGCTTTTTTCAAAGCTGCCTTACCAAACTTATTCTTCACATCATCAATAGCCTTATAAAGTTCATTCTTTTTTTCGGCATCATCAAACAGACTTCCCTGTACAGCATGATTGGTTAGTTCACTCAAACGAACACCCAACAAACGAACAGGTTGTCCTTTTCTGTAAAGTTTATGGAAAAGGTCAATAGCCACAGGTATCAGTTCGTCATCTCTTAAGGTATAATCGATGGTAGCTTGTCTGGATGTAGTTTCAAAATCAGGATAACGTATTTTAACTGCTATACACCCGGTTAGTTTTTCGTCTGCCCGTAATTCATAGGCTACCTTTTCCGTCATACGAACCAATTCACTCAACAGAAAATCAAGATCGGTTTTATTTTCCTCAAATGTATTTTCAGTAGAGATAGATTTTGCTTCATGGTATGCCTGCACTTGTCCATTATGTATTCCCTGCGATTTATACCACAGCTCCGCGCCCCATTTCCCCAGTTTTTTTTCCAGCACGTCAATAGGTGTTTCACTTACATCACGAATGGTATGAATACCCATTGCCTGTAAGGTTTTAAAAGTATTGTCACCTACACCTGAAAATTTGTTTACGGGTAGCGGTGCAAGAAAAACTTTTTCCATACCAGGTTTTATAAACAGGTAACCATTAGGCTTTGCTTCATCAGTTGCAATTTTTGCCACCATTTTATTGGTGGCCAATCCAAATGAAATAGGTAACTGTGTCTGTTCCATAATTTCCGCACGCAGGTCGATGGTCCATTGGTAAGGATCAAAAAAACGATCCATACCCGTTAGATCAATAAAAAATTCATCTATGGATGCTTTCTCAAACAATGGTGCTTTTGCAGCTATGATTTCGGTTACCCATCTGGAATAACGACTATACTCTCCTCTTGTACCACGCGTTAGTATAGCATGTGGACATAACCTCATAGCCGTTTTCATGGGCATAGCACTTTTTACCCCAAATTTCCGGGCCTCATAACTACAGGTGGTAACCACTCCCCTGTCTTTTGACCCCCCAACAATTACAGCTTTTCCTTTAAGGGATGGATCGTTCAGTATTGCTACACTTACAAAGAAGGAATCAAGGTCAAAGTGGGCAATATAACGTTGTGGAGTGGACATGTTCTCAGCTAAGATAAAAATTTAGTTCTTCCTGTCCCGAAACAATCCCCCGTTTATGTGATTGTAACACCAGCAGGTGTTTGTACGTTTGACCTCAAATACATTTTTGATGAAATTCATTCTTTTAGCCCTGTTATCCATATTAACTTTTACAGTTTCAGGACAACAGGCCATTGCTTTTGAGCAGAAACATCCTCAGGATTTTTTTTATAAAAAGATTTCAAAAGAACAGATAGAGGTTGATTTCAGGTGCTGGTTGGAGACCATGGAGGCTTCTCATGTAAACCTGTATCATACAATCAGTAAATCGCAGCTTTCATCCTTATTCAACGATTTATTGAAAAAGTATAGCGATAGTCTTTCTCATACCGAAACTGTTTTTTTGTTCAGCCGTCTGAGTGCCGCTTTAAATGAAGGACACCTGGGTCTGGTAAGTAGTCGAATTACGGATAGTTTATACAACAACAGTTTACGATTTCCTTTCATGATTCGTAAAGTAGAAAAAGATGGCTGGCATATTTCTTATGATCTCAGTCAGGCACAACAGCTCGATATGAATGACAGGATCATCCGTATCAATGGTATATCAGTAGAAGAACTGAATAAACGCTACCTCCAGCTTTTCGGGGGTCTCGATACATGGAAGCACGAACAGATCGGGTTTTACAGCCGTAAGCTTTTGTTCCTTGATGGCGTACATAGTCCGTTTCATATTGAAGCTGTTAAAGAAAACGGAGAAAAACGCAGTTTTACTGTACCCGGCTTTCCCCGTTCGCAGGCCGACAGCATCAACCGTGTATTGAGTGCAAAAATGAACAGTCAGGGCAATAAACCTTATGAATTTCGTTTTTTACCTGAAGGTATTGGTTATATGAATTACAGAAGTATGCGCAATGACAGGTCTGAACCATTTGAAAAATTTCTCGATGAAACATTTGCACGTTTAAATGATAGCAGCGCAAAAGGATTAATCATCGATCTGCGTGAGAATGGCGGCGGCGATTCGCAATTAGGTGAGTTATTACTCCGTTATTTTAACCGTAAACCCTACATTTTTGCCGGGGGCATGAAATGGAAAATCAGCGCCCCTTATAAAACCTTTCTCAAGGGGCAGGCCAATTACAATGAGGCTGATAACCGTTTTTATATGAGCCAGAAAGATGGCGAAACATATGTTTACATCAACAAGGAATTGAAAAAGCCAGAGGCTAAAGAACCTTTCTTTTCCGGTAAAGTAGCTTTTCTTATTGGCACAGGCACTTTTTCAAGTGCCAATATGCTGGCCGATGGAGTGGTAAGTTACCAGCTTGCCAGAACTTTTGGTGAACCCACCGGTGAATCGCCTAACGATTTTGGCGAGATGTATAATTTTATGTTACCTAACAGTTATGTTATTGCAAGAGGCTCAACAAAAATGTTTACAAGGGCTAATAAAGATGAAAAAGATTTCGGCCCCGTTATTCCTGATGTGATTGTACGACCCACAGCAGCAGATCTTAAACTAAAAAAAGACAGGGTTCTGGAATCTGCCGTAAATTGGGTATTAAATAAATAATCTTGACGATCGATACCAACGCTTTGGCTGAACTAAGACAATTCTGT
>DPWF01000287.1 GCA_003526435.1 Chitinophagaceae bacterium
GTATTACAGGCGGGTTACCATTATGGTGATACTACCGAGTCGTTTACCACACGATATAAAGTGGAGAAGGCCAAAATGAATCCAGGTGTGTATCGCAGCATCATGGGTAACCAGGCTTTATCGATGGGGTTGATTGCAGCGAGTGATAAAAGCGGCCTGCCAATTTTCCTGGGAACATACCCGATTACACCTGCTTCTGATATTCTGCATGAACTGAGTAAACACAAAGCATTCGGCATTCGTACTTTTCAGGCAGAAGATGAAATAGCAGGTATTACCTCTGCTATTGGTGCAAGCTATGGTGGTTCGTTGGGTATCACTACTACATCGGGTCCGGGAATGGCACTGAAAACAGAAGCCATGGGATTGGCTGTGATGCTAGAGATACCACTAATCATTATTAATATCCAGCGTGGCGGACCTTCAACAGGGTTACCCACCAAAACAGAACAGAGTGATCTGCTGCAGGCATATTATGGAAGAAACGGTGAATGTCCAATGCCTGTTATTGCTTCTTCTACACCAAGCGATTGTTTTGATGTAGCCTATGAAGCGGTACGCATTGCTGTACAACATATGACACCTGTTATTTTATTGAGTGACGGATATATTGCCAATGGTGCAGAACCCTGGAAGTTCCCATCATCAGCCGATCTCCAACCGATAAAAGTGGAGTTCAAAAAAGGACTGGCTGAAGGAGAAGAAAAATTCATGCCCTATAAACGCGATGAAAAACTGGTGCGTCCATGGGCAGTACCTGGTACACCCGGATTGGAGCACCGCATTGGTGGTCTTGAAAAACAGGATGTTACCGGTAATGTAAACTATGAACCAGAGAATCACCAGCACATGGTGAAAACCCGACAGGCCAAAGTAGATAAGATAGCAGATTATATTCCATTACAAACATTAGATAACGGACCCGAAAAAGGAAAAGTATTGATACTGGGCTGGGGGTCAACTTATGGTGCCATTAAAAGTGCTGTAGTGGAATTACTGGCAGAGGGCATTGAAGTGAGTCACGCGCATATCCGCTACCTCAGACCTTTCCCTAAAAATCTGGGAGAGATCATCGGTAATTTTGAACATGTACTCATTCCTGAAATCAATAACGGACAACTCATTAAAATCATCCGCGACCAATACCTGGTCGATGCCAAAGGGTACAATAAAATCATGGGCATACCTATTACCAAAGGTGAGTTGGTGACGGCGGTGAAGGAATTGATTAAGCAATAATTCAAAAGCCAAAATTCAAAAGCCAAAATTCAAAAAATCATACCCTGCTTTTGAATTTTGGCTTTTGAATTTTTAATTCTGATTTGCCCGATGCATATAGAAGATCTCCGCAATTATGTGCTTTCGCTTCCAGATGTGGAAGAGACTACTCCTTTTGGGCCCGATACCTTAGTGTATAAAATTAATGGGAAAATATTTTTCCTGATGGGGCTTGATAATGAAACGGTTCAGTTTAATGTAAAATGTGATCCTGACAGGGCAGTGGAATTAAGAGAAGAATTTCCGCAATCGGTATTGCCGGGTTATCATATGAACAAGAAGCATTGGAATACCATTATGGTAGACGGTGTTTTATCTACCCGCCTATTGAAAGAGATGATTGATCATTCGTATCAACTGGTGGCGGGAAAGAAACGCAAAAGGTGAAATAGGAGAATTCTGTGCTTTTCTGTGTATTCAGTAGCAACTGCATTGTTTAGATAAAATATTGCCACTGAATACACAGAAGGTCACAGAAAAAAATTTCCTCTCTCACTCCTCCTCTTTAGCTCCCGCAGCAAAGATTTGATCTACCGCTCCGCCGAGCATCGGGAATTTTTCTTTTACAAAACCAGCAATCGTTGCCACAGCTTTCTGTGCCTGTTCGGGGGTTAAACCTGCTTCTGCAGTTAATCTTTGAATGAGTTCGTTCATGATAATAGTCGTGAATGGTGAATGGTCAATAGTCAATAGTGAGTAGTGAGTGGCTTTACTAAATAGGGTTTAGTCCCTCAAAAAAAATAATGTCTATCTCGCCTGAGGCGAGACTAATACATCCCACCCCTTCAAAATCCAACAATCTCTCCCTATTCCTTATATCTTGTTCCTTGTTTCCTGTCCCCTGTTTCTTATTCCTTATTCCTCTGTTTACTTACTTGTATTCACCAACACAATCGCCAGCCCCAGTAGTGAAGTCAATCCTGAAATCAATCCAACGGCCTCACCCGTCGATAATTTTTTTCTATCCGATTTGGAGGGAATATATACTTCGGCACCCGTTTTCAGATCCGGGTAAGACCTGAAGAACAGAAACTTTCTTGTAGTCCTCACTTCGAGATTTGCATACACCACATAAGCATGTTTGCGGGCAGCATTCACTGCAAAACCGCCCGACTCTCTCACTGCTTCTTTCAATGTTAATCCATCCCTGTAAATAATCTGTTTGGGCAGGTTCACCATCCCAAAAGTCTGGATAGTCTGTAAAGATTTGGGTATCTTAATGATATCTCCTTCTTCCAGAAATACATCATCACTACCACCTTTATTGGCCAGGGCATCCGATAAACGGATACTCATCGGTTTTTGCTGGGCCGACAGGGTTTTGAGTAAACTACTATCCCCCCCCTCAACCGATATCATATTCCTACCACTCTGTTGGTTAATCAAGCGGGCCTTACTACCTAATAAAGCAGCATCGGATGATGTTACACCTACATAAGTATTTCTGATCAGCACAGCACCTTCTGCAAAGGCTGAAGATTTCAACCCACCCGAACGGGTAATGATATCTGATAAGCGTTCATTTTTGGAAGAGAGGGTATAAGTGCCGGGATAAAATACTTCCCCTTCTATACTAACCGTAATCTGTTCCTTGTATACAGGCAATCTGCGAATCGCAACAATATCAAATGGTTTGAGTTCAAATTGAAGATCGGCTGCTTTATCAAGGCTGATCTCTTTAATGACTGCATAAGAAACTGTATCCGCTTCTGTTCCTGAAACAGATAAGCGACGGGATATTTCAATCTTTTGTTTGGCAGCCCCTTCCCTGTATCCATTGGCGAGCAGCACCAGGTCCTGGACACGCATATTTTCAAAATACTCATAGGTACCGGGTTTATTCACTTCCCCATTAATATCCACCGTATATCGCTCACGCAGATCCGTTGCTTTGAAAATATGAACCGAATCTTCTCTTTGCAGACTCAGGTTAAAACTCCCTTTCATCACTTCATGTACACTAAATGGTATCAAAGATGCTGTGAGGTCCGATTTCAACCTGCGTAGTATCCCTCTTTCCAGGTAAGCATCTTCACGTAAACCTGCCAGCTTGAGTAGTTCATTCAAATCTTTTGCCTGCTGAAGACCATAAGCGCCAGTGTGGTACAAGGCACCCGTTGCCCATACACGATTGGTGTAGAAAGAGGGCAGAGAATCCACTGTTAGGGTATCACCGGAAGATAACTGGAACTGACGGAGACCAGCAGCCGGAACGGTAAAGATTTCTCTTTGCGCGGCACCCAGTCTGGTGACCCTTACCCTTTCCTTAAAAGCTACATCCGCAAATCCACCTGCATATTGAATCAGGTCTGCAGCCGTTTCTCCTGCTTTCAGATCAAAGATCGCCGGTTTTTTCAGCGCACCTTTCATCGCCACACGAGTAATATAAGTTCCCACCCTGATCACATCATCATCCTGTAACAATCGGTTTTTACTCAGGTCACCTTTCAGCAGAAAATCATATAAATCGAATTCTGTCACCACTTTACCGCCACGCAACAATTCTATTTTACGAAAAGAGCCAATATCATTCGGACCACCAGAGGCATACAAAGCATTCATTAAAGTGGCGAGAGCAGAAATGGTATAAGTACCCGGACGGCGTACTTCACCGAGTAAGGTAACCTGTATACTCCTTATTTGACCCACAGATACCTGAACTGCCACCGAACCGCTGGCTATACCCGGGTAAATTTTGGTCAGCGCTTTTTTAATTTTTATACGGGCATCATCCACCGACAAACCCGCTACTTTAATAGGACCCAGATTGGGGAACCTGATATCACCTTCGGTGGTTACTTTCAGTTTTTTAGTCACATCAGATACGCCATACACATCAATGACCAACTGATCATTTACACCGATAATGTATTGTGATGGGGTGGCTATAGAAAGATTGGGCTCAAAGCTAAGATCTACGTTATCAAAAATCTCAGACCCAAAAACAGTTAAAGCACCCGATGAATCTTTGGCACGAATAGAAGGTCCTTTGGTAGATACTTTATTACGTAGCACATAGCTATCGGTCTTATTACTATAAGCCAGTTGTCCGCTGGCCACTGAAGGATCTAACAAAGCAATTCTTTTTTTGAGCAATAAAATCTGGTCACTCGCCAGACCGGCTTCTTTGGCTTTTGCTTCCAATTCAGCCTCACTTAAGCCGATCAGGTTATACTTGGTAGCCAGTTGAATCAATTGTTCATCCGACAGGCTTTCAATATTCACTGGCAGTCCCTGTGCGCCTGCCAGTAGCTGGGAACACATAAAAAGCATTACAATCAATCCTCTTACAATCATTTTCATACGTATCCTTGAGTATCAAATATCAGCAATCTTAATTTAATGCCCAAAATGAGGGCCGATCTCACCTTGGCAGGATAAGTGTCAGGTAATACACTGTATTAGCCTCAAGCCCTGGTGTGTAGTCATACAAACAACCTTGGTCCTGAGCTTGTTGATGGGAGATCCTTCCTCGCAATTTCCGATCGAAGATCGGAATGCTCGTCAGGATGACGGGTCGAGAGAGATAAAACCAACTGTGATGATTGGCTTTACCAATCATCACAGCAAAAATTCAAATGCTATTTATTCATATTCAGTTTTACCTTTCTGAAAGGTAAACGAAAGCACGTCAATCTTATCCTTCAATAAAATATCGCCATCAAAAAGATGACTGATCTTTTGTTTTTCCGTTATCGGTGTATATACTCTTCTCGCCATTGCATCACATTCAAACTTGGCGTCTGCAGTCGTCATCTGAACCGGTGGTGTTTTCTGCGACCAGGCCGAGGGTCCGCGCAGATAACCTACAATATCCATTTCTCTGGCTACCCGGCAGAATCGAATGGCATCCACCACAATACCTCCGCTATTTGGGCTATCCTGAACGGATAAACGTGCGGTGAGTTCATATCTGGCACCAGCAAAACCATAAGCTACCAGGTCTATATTACAAACCTTATTATCCGTTCCCATATATTCTCCACCCGGACGTTGTACAACCGTTAATGAAGGACCAGCAAACATGGTCATCCCTTCCAGTCCTTTTCCGCGCACAATGGACTGACCACTCAGTACATTTTCTTTCGATACATGTTTATCATGTAATCTGGTTTTTTCGGCCATATTGAGAAAATCGGTATTGGCAGAACGTCCATTGATGATATGTTCCTGACCCTGTGTGGTACCTGCTGCCATATTCATTTGAATGTGCTGTGTAACTACCAGGCCTGCATCCATCATACTGCCCTGTAATACTTCTGAGAGGCGGCTGGCCCCATAGCTGGAGCGCATATCACTACCCACAATGGTTACTTTATGTTGAATGGCCAGTAGTTCCAGTGCTGCGGCATCTTCTGTTGAAATAAAAGTGGGCATACAATTAATCACATGCACCCCTGCTTCAATGGCATTGGTGATATACCATTTAGAAGCTTCTTCGGCACCCACAGGCATATAGTTGAGGAGTATATCGACCTTGTGTTTTTTCAACAGTTCTTTATACTCATCGGTATTGATTACATGAGCCCTTTTATCTTCCTGAAAGGTAATATCGCCATGGTATCGTTGCATGTGTGGTGCGATTCCATCTAGTGTAGGGCCACGAAAAGTTCTGGCATTGGTTTCAATACACTGAAATTTAGAAGTAGGATCAATCACCCGCATATTACAGTTGGGCAGGGCGTACAGAGCTTCCTGTAAAAAAGTATCCACTTTACGTGCATCAATATCAAACCCCAAAACAAATTCAATATCCTCCGTTTTATATCCTCCAATCTCCGGATACATCAACCCAATGGTATTCTCCGGATTTCTTAGATAAAATTCAACGCCTTGTACCAGTGCTGATGCACAGGACCCGATGCCTGCAATGGCAACCCTTATTTTAGTAGACATGTGTGTATAATTGAGAAGGCCGCAAAAGTAAGGGAAAGTCGGG
>DPWF01000394.1 GCA_003526435.1 Chitinophagaceae bacterium
GAAAACAACCATTCATATAAAATCCTGACAGAGAAATGACAATGTAATGACGTTTGTCATGTTTTTAAAGAAACCTTGCGGGATACCTTTGCGTACTTATTTGAAGCGAGTCCAAAAGAATCGTGGCAGTATATGGAGAAAGGACAATTTTTTGTAGCAGGAATTAACTATAAGAAGACCGATGCCGGCATTCGTGGCAACTTTGCCATCAACCCGGATCAGTACAATACTATTCTGGATAATGCCCGCAGGCTTGGGTTAAAAGAATTGTTTGTTTTAAGTACCTGTAACAGAACAGAAATTTATGGTCTTGCCCCTGATGCCAATACCCTCATTCAATTACTTTGTAATGTAACTGTTGGTGATGCAGACACTTTTCTTCAGCTTTGTTATATCAAGAAGGATACAGCAGCATTGGAACATATTTTCGCTGTAGGTGCCGGGCTCGACTCTCAAATACTGGGCGATTATGAAATTGTGGGTCAGATGAAACTTGCGGTAAAATTTGCGAAAGAAAGAGGAATGATCGGTGCATTTATGGAACGATTATTCAACACCGTTTTACAATCCTCCAAACAAATTAAAAATGAAACAGCTTTAAGTGGAGGAACCATTTCTGTTTCATTTGCCGCCATCCAGTTTATCCGCGAACAATTGACTGATACCAGCAATAAAAAAATTGTATTGCTTGGCACAGGAAAAATTGGCCGTAACACCTGTAAGAACCTCGTTGATTATTTAGACACACGCAATATCACACTCATCAACAGAACAGAAGAAAAAGCTATTGAACTGGCTACCGGCATGAACCTCAGGTACGCCAACTGGAGCCAGATGGAAGCAGAAGTGGATGATGCTGATATTGTGATTGTAGCCACGAATGCAGAGAAACCGGTTTTAACTTGTACCAATGTACAATCGGACCGTTTAAGAATACTGATTGATCTTTCAATTCCCAATAATATTGATCCTGTTCTTGCACAAAAGGCTAATATATTGCTCGCCAATGTAGACGACCTTTCAAAGATCAATGATCAGACACTTCGCAAAAGGAAAGCAGAAGTACCCAAAGCTATGGCTATTATTCAGCAACATATGAATGAGTTTGCTGAATGGACCAGTCAACGCCGCCATGTTCCTGTTCTCAAAGCGGTGAAGCAGAAATTACATGATATGCATTCCTGTGGATTATTTTTAACTTCACAGAGGGCAACAGAAAATATTAATACAGAAGCCATTCAAAAAGTGGTAAACAATGTAGCCGTTAAAATGCGTAACAGGCATCAGCCGGGTTGTTACTACATTGAAGCGATCAACGATTTCATGACCATCAGTCATTAATCAACCATGGATAAGGTAATCAGAATAGGTACACGCGACAGTCAGTTAGCCGTGTGGCAGGCCACATGGGTACAGGAGCTATTAAAAGAAAAAGGAATAGCTTCTGAACTTGTGTACATTAAAAGCGAGGGCGATATTGACCTGGTTACCCCATTGTATGAAATAGGTGTGCAGGGCATTTTCACAAAAACATTAGACGCAGCATTGCTCAGTAAAAAAATTGACATCGCTGTTCATTCCATGAAAGATGTGCCCACACAACTGGCTAAAGGAATAAGAGCAGCAGCAGTGTTGAAAAGAGCATCGCATAAAGATTTGCTGGTGTATAAAGAAGATACAACACCTGAAGTAGTCGGGTTCGTGAATGGTGAATGGTCAATGGTGAATAATGATTCATTGACCATTCACCATTCACCATTCACCATAGCCACCAGCAGCGTGCGACGCAAGGCCCAGTGGCTCAACAGGTATCCGCATCACCGGTTCGACAACCTGCGTGGTAATGTAAATACGCGTTTACGTAAACTGGAAGAGAGCAACTGGCAGGGTGCCATTTTTGCAGCGGCGGGTTTGGAAAGGATTGGTCTTCGTCCGGAGAAATCCATCGAATTAGACTGGATGTTGCCTGCCCCTGCACAAGGCGCTGTAATGATAGTATGCCGCACCGAAGATGAAACCATCTTCGAACAATGTCACCAACTCAATCATCACAATACAGCTATCTGCGCCACGGCGGAAAGACAATTCCTGCGTGTATTAATGGGTGGATGTGCAACACCTATCAGTGCACTCGCAGAAATAACAGGTGATGAACTTATTTTAAAAGGAAATGTTTTATCACTCGACGGACAACAGAAAATAGAAGTATATAAAAAGGCACCCATTCTCAAAGCGGAATATATAGGAACGGAAGCTGCAAAAGAAGTAACAGAAAAAGGTGGAGCCGAAATCATCAGGGCGATCAGAAACAATGGCAGTTAATATATCCATATTGTGTACAAGACCAGTACAGCAACTACTGGTAGATGAGGCCCTACAAAAGGGCATTCACATACAGGTTATTCCATTCATCGATACCGAACCTGTAGCAGATATCGATGTACAACAGGAAGTGGAACAAATTGCCTTACAATATGCTACGGTAGTGTTCACCAGCATGAACGCAGTTGAATCTGTCATCACCATGCTTGATGAACAGGTACCTGAATGGAATATCTATTGCATGGGTAATACAACGGCTCAACTCATCAGAGAGTATTTTGGGGAGCAGGCCATTACAGGTACCGGAAACAATGCTGCCGATCTTGCAGAAGCCATCGTTGAAGCCGACGAAACCGACGAAGTGGTTTTCTTTTGCGGCGACCAACGAAGAGATGAACTACCCGCCAAACTTGTTGAGGCGGGTATAGATATATATGAAGTGGTTGTATACAGAACCATTCCACTTCATAAAAAAATTGAACAGGAATACCATGCTATCCTGTTCTTCAGTCCAAGCGCAGTAGACAGCTATTTCAAATTAAACAAAGTTGCGGATCACACAGTATTATTTGCCATCGGACAAACAACAGCAGCAGCTATCAAACGATATTCAAACAATAAAACAATCACCGCCACTACACCAGGAAAAGATGAACTGGTGAGAAAGGCGATTTCTTATCTGAGTGAGTAGTGAGTAGTCAGTAGTGAGTAAATCACAACTCCCTACTGACTACTCACTACTCACTTACTCACTTAACCACCTATGCTACAAAACGATCTTCTCCTCCGCACCCTTCGTGGTGAAACAACAGAAAGAACACCTGTATGGATGATGCGCCAGGCCGGACGCTACCTTCCAGAATATATGGTACTGCGTGAAAAGTATGGATTCTTTGAACGCTGTCAGACACCGGAGCTGGCCTGTGAGATTACTTTACAACCCGTAGATATAGTGGGCGTAGATGCAGCCATTTTATTTTCCGATATCCTCGTTGTACCACAAGCCATGGGTCTTGAAGTACAACTGATAGAAAGCAAGGGGCCGGTTTTACCTGATCCGATTAAAACAGTAAACGACCTCAGTCGTGTACGTGTACCAAATGTAGATGAAACACTGGGTTATGTTTTTGACGCAATCAAACTCATCAAAAAAGAACTCAATGGTCGTGTACCACTAATTGGTTTCGCAGGTGCCCCATGGACATTACTTTGCTATATGGTACAGGGAAAGGGTTCTAAAACATTTGACGAGGCCAAAGCATTTTGTTATACCCAACCTCAACTTGCACACCAGTTACTTCAGATGATCACAGATACCACCATTGCTTACCTGAAAGCACAGGTAAAAGCTGGTGCAGATACTGTTCAGATTTTTGATAGCTGGGGAGGTTTATTAAGTCCAGCCGATTTTGAAAACCTCTCGCTGAAATATATCCGCCAGATTGTTGATGCGGTAAAAGAAGAAGTTCCTACCATCGTTTTTGCCAAAGGTGCATGGCACAGTCTCGACAGTATGGCCGCTACCGGCGCACATGGACTTGGTATTGACTGGTGCATCAAACCTGAACTCGCAAGACAGTTTGCGGGAAATAACATTACACTTCAGGGTAATTTCGATCCGGCTAAATTATTATCACCCATTCCTGTTATTCAGAAAGAAGTGAGGGAAATGTTACAGGCATTCGGCCCGGGCAGGCATATTGCCAACCTCGGCCATGGCATACTTCCCAATGTACCCGTAGACCACGCCAGGGCATTTGTGGATGCGGTGAAAGAATTTAAACATTCGTGAATGGTCAATGGTGAATCGTGAAGGTGGTCAATATTGACGATTCACCATTGACCATTCACCCAAAAAAAATCGATGATCAAAGACCAATGGATATCCTTCATCCACCAGTTGCAGAACGATATTTGTACAGCACTGGAGAAGGCAGACGGGAAAGCAATATTTCAGGAAGATAAATG
>DPWF01000416.1 GCA_003526435.1 Chitinophagaceae bacterium
TTTAATTGCTGCTGCCATTCATCAGCAGTCGCTTCGTGCAAATGGTCCTTATGTAAAAGTGGATGTGGGTTCTTTAACAGAGAGCTTGTTTGAAAGTGAATTGTTTGGTCATAAAAAAGGGGCATTTACAGATGCCCGTGATGATCGGGAGGGTAGGTTTGAGGCCGCGCATGGAGGAACCTTGTTTCTCGATGAAATTGGAAATATCACTCTCCAGCAACAGGCGAAACTATTAACGGTATTGCAAAACAGACAGGTTACAAGACTAGGCGCAAACCAGGCCCTGCCGATTGATATAAGACTGATCTGTGCCACCAATCTTCCGTTGCAGGAGCTGGCTAATGAAAATAAATTCAGGAAGGATTTAATCTACCGCATTAATACAGTAGAAATTGTGGTGCCACCATTAAGAAAACGCAAACAGGATATTCCATTGCTGGCCAATCATTTTGCCAAAATATACGCTGCTAAATATTTTAAACCCAATACCAGTTTTGCAGATTCTGCGTTGGATAAACTGCAGCAGTATTCATTCCCGGGTAATGTACGCGAGCTTCAATACACCATTGAAAGGGCCATTATTATGGCAGAGTCTGAATTGATTGAAGCAAAAGACCTTTTATTTTCTCCTTTGGAAAACCCGGTAACCGATACAGAAGAAGTAGCAGAACTGAAGCTGAGTACCATGGAGAAAAATACCATTATGAAAGTAATCGATAAACATAACGGTAATATCAGCAGGGCAGCAAAAGAATTAGGATTAACAAGAACGGCTTTATACCGAAGGCTGAGTAAATATGAATTATAAAAGCGGATGATGAATAAAAAAAACAATAAAAGCGAGAAATCGTTTCAATGGGATATTCTGGGTAGGGTAATATTATTGTTTATAGTATTAGCCGCCGCTGCTTTTTTATTGGTGAAGGAATGGTATGTATATGCCCTGCTTTTACTGCCGGTAATTGGTTATCAGGTATACGATTTTTACCGTTTTCACAAAATAGCGGAAGCCGAAGTGCGTGAGTTTGTGGAATCGATTCATTACCGTGATTTTTCCAGAAATTTCAATGTGCAGAATGCGCCACATGAGTTACAGCCTTTGCGAAAAGGGTTTAATGATATCAACTCAACCTTTAAGCTGATTACACGTGAAAAAGAAACCCAGTTTCAGTACCTTCAAAAAATACTGGAACTGGTCGACACAGGCATACTTTCCTATGAAATAGAAACCGGGGAAGTTGTTTGGATGAATGAGTCGTTGAAAAAAATGTTACTCACTCCTTACCTTAAAACCATTCATTCGCTGGAGAAAAGAGACCCTGTTTTGTATGAACAACTGATGGGTGTAAAGACCGGTAATAGTGTGGTGGTAACCGTTCACCAGGAAAAAAATAATTTACGTGTACTGGTTTCAGCCACTGCTTTCCAGACAGATAATAAAGTGTTTAAGCTGATTGCCTTTCAAAATGTAAATGAGGCGCTGGATGAAACGGAGTCAAAAGCATGGCAACGATTGCTGAGTGTGATGACACATGAGATCATGAATTCAGTAGCACCCATTTCTTCACTGGCCGATACATTGCATCACCGTCTACAGGTTTCTGCAAAAGAACCTGGTGAAGATGCAGGATTAACAGAAGATCTTACGATTGGAATTGATACCATTAAAAAAAGAAGTGAAGGCTTACTGAAGTTTGCTGAAGTGTACCGCAACCTCAACAAAGTAACCCAACCCAACCTGAAACAGGTATATGTACGTGATTTGTTTGAGAGTATGCACCACCTGATGGAACCAACACTCAACCAGAAAAAAATTGAGATGGATATTGTATTAAAAGATCCGGCTCTTTCACTGGAACTTGATCATAACCTGGTTGAGCAGGTACTCATTAACCTGATCATAAATGCCATGGATGCTGTAAAGGAAACAGAAAACCCTCGCATCACTTTATCAGCCGTAGAAATGCCCAATAAGAAAACCGTGATCAAAGTAACCGATAACGGATCGGGTATGAGTGAGGAAGTGATGAACAATATTTTTATTCCCTTTTTCAGTACCAAAAAAAATGGAAGCGGCATAGGCCTGAGTCTCTGCAAACAGATCATGATGCTGCATAAAGGAAATATTACTGTTCAGTCAGTAGAAGGTAAGGGAACGGCGTTTGCGTTGCAATTTTGATGCGTAAATAGTCAATGGTCAATCGTCAATAGTAGTGGGTGATATTTATAGCCAGACTCCTATTCACCATTCACGATTGACTATTCACTTAATAATCACCGTCCCCAATTGGTTGGTAATGGTACGTTCTGCGTCTTTGAGGTATTTATGTACTTCGAGTAGTTGTTTGAAATTTTCAATAGGGGCATGTTCAATATCGCGCTGATTTTCTTCGATCATTTTTTTAATCCTGCGGAGTTTGTAATAACTGATGCTCATCATTACATCCTGTTTGCTGGTATCCCTGTTTACGATATTCATACCCTCGAGTACTTCGTCCCAGTTCTGACTCAGTTCAAAAGGGAAAACAGAAATACTGATCACCAGGTTCCTGATTTCTTCATCGTTGTGGTACAACATTGATTTAGTTGTTGGCTCTAATCCTTTTGTGTACCAGGATTTATATTCTTCGTATAATTTTTCCAGGACAGGGGTTTCAAAATGAAAATGTTCCAGTTCTGTAAAAATATAATCGGCCATATTGCTGGTTTCATCCCAGGGGCGAAGACCATATTCTAATAAAACCCGCAGGATATTTCTTTCATGTGCCTCATCCTGTACCAGCATGCGACTGGTGTCGTCCAGTACATCTTCGGGTTGTGCACCTTCCTGTAATTGGGAATTTACATCATCAAATGAAAGCGTTTTCTTTTCTTCTTTGGTAATCTTGTCGCGCTTGTACTTATTGACAAGATTGGTGAGGCCGGCTTCATCAATTCTCAATAAACCAGCACATTGTCTGATATAATCCTGCTGTCGTGTAAAATCTTCTGCTTTATTGATTTTACTGAGCGTTTCAGCAATCTGGTTCACCACAGCACTTTTTCTGCTCACGTCGTTGCCTGCTTCTTTCAGCATCACTTCCAACTGAAAAAGAATAAAATCTTTTTTCGATTTAGCTACAAATTCATTGAAAGCAGTAACACCCACTTTGTTTACATAGCTGTCGGGGTCCTCATTGTCGGGAATCAGAACGAGCCGAACATTCAGTCCTTCTTCCAGTGCCATATCCAGACCACGCAAAGCTGCTTTTACGCCTGCACTATCGCCATCATAAATAATGGTGAGGTTGTTGGTGTATTTTTTGATCAGCCTGATCTGGTCAGTGGTTAATGAAGTACCGCCACTGGCCACTACATTTTCAATGCCAGCCTGGTGTAAGCTCACTACATCGGTGTATCCTTCTACCAGTAAACATTCATCTGCTTTATCGATGGCCATACGGGCCTGGTAAGAGCCATAGAGAATCCTGCTTTTTACATAGATCTCATTTTCAGGTGTGTTGATATATTTGGGGCCGCGATCGCTCTTGCCAATAACCCTTGCGCCAAAGCCGATGATCTTACCCGTATTGCCATGAATAGGGAAGATGATGCGGTTGCGGTAATTATCAACCAGTTCTTCATTATTCCGCAATGCCACTAACCCTGTCTTGGGTAATAGTTCACGGTTAAACTGGTTGGCCAATAAGGCTTTGGTGAGCGTATCTCTTGCTTCGGGATTATAGCCAATCTGAAATTTGTGAATGATATCTTCTCTGAAGCCGCGTTCTTTTAAATAGGAGAGGGCGATATTTTTTCCTTCTTCTGTTTCAAGTAATTGTTGTGAGAAAAATTTCTGTGCAAAATTATTGATGGCATACAGGCTTTCGGAAGTGAGTAGTTGTTGCTTCTGTTCCGGGCTCACTTCTGTTTCTTCAATCTCAATATTATAACGTGCAGCCAACCATTTAAGGGCTTCCGGATAACTGTATTTTTCATGCTCCATCAGGAAGGTGATGGAGTTGCCACTTTTGCCACAACCAAAACATTTATAAATCTCTTTGGTAGGTGATACAGTAAATGAGGGTGTCTTTTCGTTATGGAAAGGACAATTGCCGATGTAGTTGGTTCCTCTTTTTTTCAGTTTTACAAACTCCCCTACAATATCGATGATATCGATGCGGTTGAGGATCTGTTGTTTTGTGTTTTCTGAAATCATGGTAGTGGGCAGTGAGATGTGAGTAGTGAGTAGTCAGTAGTGAGTATTGAACTTATTTACTCACTACTGGCTATTCACTACTCACTATTTTCACTGAGAGGGCGAAAATACAATTTTGGGTCTTAGGAATTGGGCAATTGTATCATTTCCTTATTTTTAACCATGCTAAAGAAAGAACGTCAGGCATATATTATTCAGCAGATCAATATTCATAATAAGGTATTGTCGTCTGACCTCAGTGTGCAATTAGATGTTTCGGAGGATACGGTGCGTCGTGATCTTCAGGAGTTGGCCGAGGAGGGGAAGCTGATTAAAGTACATGGAGGGGCATTGTCTAAATCCTTTCATTTCACCCTGGAAACCAGTAGTATATATTCGCTTCCTGAGAAGAAAAGGATTGCATATAAAGCCATAGAACTCATTAAGGACGGGATGTTTGTGGTTTTATCAGGCGGTACCACCATCCGGGAACTGGTTAAGGCGTTACCACCCGATTTGAATGCTACTTTTATTACGGTAAGTGTGCCTATTGCTTTAGAGTTATTGGAACACCCGAGTTGTGAAGTAATTTTCTTAGGGAATAAATTATCCAAAACGGCCCAGATTTCTGTTGGTGCAGAAGTAATACAGCGTTTGGCCGGTATACGTGCCGATTACTGTTTTTTAGGGACCAATAGTATGGATGCCAATTATGGTATTACTGATTTGGAGTGGGAGATTATTGAAGTAAAAAGAGCAATGATGCATTGCGCACAGAAAACGGTTTCACTGGCTATTTCTGAGAAATTGAATACTACACAGAGGTTACAGGTTTGTAAGCCGGAAGAAATTGATATACTGATCACTGAATTGGAGCCCTCCGATCCGAAACTGGTACCCTATATACAAAAGGGGATTACGGTATTGTAAGACTGCCCGCATTGCCTGTTTATAGGGCAAAACCCTCTAAAAACAGCAGTCTGATCCATGAAATGCAGGTTTTTGCGGAAATTCAGGTATTTGCCGTGAAATGTGTAAAAAATTATGGATAAATATATTCGTAAATATGCACGGTAAACTTTAACATTGCTTTATTATTCCGCTTTTCGATAAACGGGCTTGTTTTTTGCAGCTTTTTGCAGCATTAAAATTCAAACACGGTGCATTGTTTTGCGGGAATCAGTTGTCTTAATCGAGGAATCCGGGATTGCCATACGAAGCGTTCCGAGACTAACTCACCGTTTTATTAGAAACCAAAAAACCTGTTATGAGAAATTTCGTCTCAATGATGAAAGTGGCATTTATGCTGCTTTTCCTGTTTTCCCTGCCGGCCCTTGGTCAGAGTCAGACAGTATCGGGTACTGTTACAGATGCTGCGACAAAATTACCATTGGCGGGGGTAACTGTTAAGGTTGTAGGTGGATCTGCTACCGCACAAACCAATGACAGAGGATCTTTCACCATCCGTGCGAACAACGGACAAACACTTCAGATCAGTTATGTAGGTTATGAAGGCAAACGTGTTCCGGTTAACGGAAACCAGCTTACCATCACTTTAACTGCAGAAGTATCTGAACTGGAAGAAGTGGTAGTAGCGATGGATATTAAACGTAAACCACGTGAACTGGGTTATTCCGTTCAGAAAGTAGGAGGTAAAGAAATCGCCGAGTCTCAACGTGAAAATTTTGTAAATAGTTTACAAGGTCGTGTTGCCGGTGTTTCCATTACACCTACAGGTGGCCAGGCCGGTTCATCATCATCCATTGTATTGAGAGGTTTTAACTCAATGGCACTTAGTAACCAGCCACTGTTTGTTGTGGATGGTGTAATTGTTGATAATGGTTCTGTAAACGAAAGTGGCGGTGGAGCAACCATTGGTATCGCATCTGACCAGCCTAACCGTGGATCAGATTATACCAACCGTATTTCAGACATCAACCCGAATGATATTGAGTCGGTAACTGTATTGAAAGGACCTGAAGCTACAGCCCTTTACGGTAGCCAGGCAAGTTCCGGTGCCATCGTAATCACTACCAAGAAAGCAAAAGCAACTGGTAAAGTGAGCGTAAACTATGATAACAGTTTCCGTATTCAGTCACTCACCCGTTTGCCTAAAGTATCTCATATGTACAGCCAGGGTAATAATGGTATCTCTGATAATTCCATTTTTACTTTTTATGGACCGGCATATGGTGCTGATGAAAAAGTGTACAGGAACCAGGTTGAAGATTTTTTTGAAACAGGTTTTGCACAAACACATAATATCA
>DPWF01000142.1 GCA_003526435.1 Chitinophagaceae bacterium
CCGAACATTACAGAAATCGTTCAAACCAGCTTATTCCGCTGGGTTCCATCCGTATCCTACAATTTCAAATTCTAATTACTTAATACCCAACCATGAAAAGAATATATTCAGCTTTATATATAGTATTACTAGTGTGTACACTAACAAGTTGCGAAAAAAAGATAGACCTCAACTTAAATACAACGGCTCCCATAATTGTGGTAGATGGCCAGGTTACCAATAGTTCGGCAGTAGGTAGTATTGTAAGGTTATCGTACACCAACAAAGTAAAATCAGACAACAGCATTGTACCATTAGCGGGTGCAACAGTAACCATTCAGGAAGACAACGGAACAGTGTATACTTTGCCCGAAGTATCAAATGGCGTTTACCGGAATACAGGTTTAACAGGCACTACAGGTAAAACCTATCACCTGAAAGTAGTAACCAGCGGTACTACACTTACCGCCAGTTCTAAAATGCCGGTGATGGTGAATTTTGATTCACTGGTGGTAGAAGATTTTCCGAATTTCGGCAAAACAGTAAAACTGGTTACACCTTTTTACAACGATCCGAAAGGATATGGCAATAACTACAATTTTTTCATGTTTAAAAATGGAAGATTGATAAAAGATGCTTTTGCCTACGATGATTTATTTATTGATGGCAAAAAAATAACTTTCCCATTGGTTTATTCCAGAGAAAGCGATGAGTTTAAAAAGGGCGATATGGTTGAAGTGGTAATGAACTGTATAGACTATGCCAATTATAAATACTGGTTTAGTTTTTCACAATCATCCACGGGTAGTCCGCTCGCTGTTCCAGATAATCCGATCACCAATATTCAGGGCAATGCCATTGGCATTTTCAGCGCACATACTTATCAGAAAAGAAGTGTAATAATCCCTTAAAGGGTAGTAACTAATAAACCTGGTGCTGAAATAGGATTACCGAAGTTGTAACCTATTTCAGCACCAGGTTTATTAATTGATCTATAGCCAGTATCCTACTGCCGTGCACCCGGTGCAGGTGTGGGTCTTAACTGGTAATCGAGCGGCGGCTCTGCACCTAAGAGGTGTCGTACAAAATAGTCCCATCGGCGACGCATCATATAAGGTCCGTATTGTCCGTATCCATGTGCACTGTTGGGGAATAGTACGAGATCGAAACTCTTGTTGGCTTTTTCCAATGCCTCTACCACCAATAATGTATTATAAGGAGGCACGTTATTATCCATCATACCATGCGCCAGCATTAATTTTCCTTTCAGGTTTTTGGCCATGTTCTGGTTGGCCTGCGCTTCATAATCTGCATGTTCTACAAGACCATTATAGCGCTCGCCCCAATCGTCTTCATAATTTCTGTTATCATGGTTACCCGATTCGGATATACCTACTTTAAAAAAATCGGGGTAACGGAACATGGCCGCTGCGGTTGCAAAACCACCACCTGAATGTCCCCAGATACCCACACGATTGGTATCGATCGGATATTTCTTTGATAACTGTCGGATGGTAGTCATCTGGTCGGGCAATGTGTTTTCTCCCATATTGCCATAATTCATATCATGGAAACTTTTAGAACGATTGGGGTTACTGGTGCCTTCTACCATTACCACAATAAATCCTAATTCAGCCAGTGCCTGATGGTCGCCACGCGATGCCGTAAAGCCCCAGTTACCTACACTTCCTCCCTGTGGACCCGGATAGATATAATCGATCACCGGATATTTTTTATTGGGTTCTATTCTGGTAGGTGTAAATGCCAAACCATAAATATCGGTTTTGCCATCATGTGCTTTTACGTTAAAGGGTATGGGTGGTTTCCAGCCTGTAGCTACCAATCTCGATACATCTGCTTTTTCAAGTGTTGTAATCACTTTACCATTCAGGTCGCACAATTGTGTAACAGGTGGTACATCAGGCTGCGAATAGGTATCAATGATATAATTTCCGGAAGGAGAAAAACTGGCCTGGTGTGTGCCTTGGCCTGGCGTAAGCAGGGTTAGATTCTTACCATCAAAACCAATTTTGTATAATTCAGAAAAATAGGGATTTGACTGGTGGCCTGTTGACGTAAAATACAATACGCGGTTCTTCTCATCTACTTTTATCAACCTGCTTACGACCCAATTGCCTTTGGTGATCTGGTTTTTTAGTTTACCGGTTGTAGCATCGTATAAATACAAATGCCCCCAGTCGTCGCGTTCGGAATACCAGATAATTTCGTTTGAGTTGGCGAGATAGCGCCAGTTAATAGCGCCCCTTCCTGATTCGTAATAGGTGGCTACTACTTCTTCAAACACTTCACGAACGGCACCTGTTGCTGCGTCGGCAATACGGAACTTTTCCTGCTTGTGATCGCGTGAGGTTGAAAGGAATGCGAGCTGTGAGGCATCTTCATTCCAATCTACATCAGCCAATGATCCAGCACTTGTGATATCATCACCCATAGAAGACCTGTGCGGGTCTGCAGGCACCTGTAGTTTGATCACTTTAGCTGCATCAATATCAATAATCACCCTGTGCAGCATGGCCACTTCTTTATCGCCAGGTAAAGGGTATTTCCATGCACGTAAAGTTGGTTTACCCACATTGGTAGTTACCAGGTACATATCACTCACATTGCGTTGATCCTGTTTGAAGCTGGCGATCTTTTTTGAATCGGGAGACCAGCGTACAATGGCTCTTTCGCTCGACTTCCATCCTGCATTATCGGTTGCATAACCAAAATCTTTTACGCCATCTGTGGTAAGCTGTGTTTGTTTATTGGATGCTATATCACGCAGCCATAAGTTCCAGTCTTTGATATACACAGCTTTTTTGCCGTCGGGTGAAATCACTTCATTAGCAGCAGCGCCTCTTCCCTGTCTATCAGCAGGAAGTGAGGATGTTGCAACCGGTGCTGTATCGTCGGCGGTAACGGTTCCGCCCTGCAAATCGTATTTCCATTTTTTTCCGGCTACGGTAAAAGAAATTGATTTACCATCGTCAGAAAAATGAATGGTCTGGAAAGGAAGTTTAGCTGCTTCATATCTGGTACCACTTGCAGTTGATAATGCATCGGCTAGCTTTTGGTGATCAAAAGCCGCAGCACGGGTTTTCTTTACCGGGTCTACCAAAATAAAGGTTGCTTGCTGTGCTGTAGCTGAGAGATACCAGAACCGGTCATTGGTAAGCCAGTTGGGGCGTACCGCTCCTCCATCCATAAAAGCTTCTGTGTTATAACTCATGAATTTTTCTGCACGTTCATAATCTTTGGCAGTAAGCACATTGGTTTGCGCCTGAGTAGCCAGCGTAAAAGCAATGGCTGCTGCAGTGTATACATATTTTCTCATGTTATTTAAATCTGGTTCCTGAATATTGATTGATTAAACCAATATAAGGCAAATAGTTGTAGTATGTTCTGTTTTCGGTGAACAGCTTGTCTGGTAGTTTGAAGATGGAGGACACAGGCTACCTGCACTTACCCAGTCCTGAGACAGACTTACCCATTCAGGCACATATCGATACCCTTTGACGTAATCAGCCTCTTTTTTGTCGCAATGCTACCTCCTCTATGGTATATGTAAGCAGTAGGTTTGATTACTGAAAATCGGTTGCAGCTACTTCCCTTTTAACCGTATTACAGAAAATAACCCGGGAGGGCTGAAAAACAGGATGAGATGATTGAAATATCACAAAACAAAAGCTACATTAGAAACATCAAAACAACCTACTATGGCATGCATTAATCCTTACATTCATTTTAATGGAAATGCAGAAGAAGCATTTACCTTTTACAAATCAGTCTTCGGTGGCGAATTTGTTACACTCATGCGTTTTAAAGACATGCATTTTGAAGGCGCCCCCAATGCGGAAAAGGAAGCTGAAAAAATTATGCATGTTGCTTTACCCATCGGCCAACACAATGTGCTCATGGGAAGCGACACACCCGAACAAATGGGTAAACACAACGAAAGAGAAACCAGAAGCAAAATTTCTATTGGTACCGAAAGCAAAGAAGAAGCTGATAAATTGTTCAACGGACTCTCTCAGGGCGGAGAAATAGAAATGCCCATAGCAGATAGTCCATGGGGTTCTTATTTTGGTATGCTCAGGGATAAATTTGGTATAGAATGGATGGTTGACTTCGATCCAAGGCATAAAGGACAACCATAAAAACCATTACCACCCATATGGGTTTTCATGTATTGCAGAGCCCCGGTCTTATCATATGCTTTAAAACCACAGCAAATGAATAAATTAATTTTTCTTGTCGCCATCGTTTTTTGTTTACTCGGTTCCTGTTCAGATGCTAAACAGCCAGCCGAGGCTGATAAAACAAATACCCAAACCGTATTACCTAATGAATCGGGTAAAAGCAAAAACCCGATTACCCAAAAAATTTCTCCCTATCTATGGGTGGAGAAAGATGCCAAAGCGGTGGCAGATTATTACTTATCTATTTTTAAAGATGGTAAGTTGAAAGATTTTCGCAAGTTTAACAGCAACGAAAGTGGAAATGAGGCAGGCATAGAAACGGCTGTTATTGAAATAGCTGGAATGGAGTTTACGATATTGGCAGCAGGTCCGCTATTTAAATTTAATGAATCAGTTTCATTTGTTATTAATACAAAAGACCAGGCTGAAACAGATTATTATTGGGATGCGCTTACTAAAAATGGCGGTGAGGAAGGTTCCTGTGGATGGTGCAAAGATAAATACGGATTATCGTGGCAGGTTGTACCCACTGAATACTTTGATTTGATACATAGCGATGATCCTGCAGTAAGGGAAAAAGCCATGAAGAACACTTTAAAGCAGAAAAAACTGATACTGTCTGAATTGAAATGAATAGGGGTTCTTCCTAAAAAGATTCAACGCATCGCCATCATTTCTTTTTTGCTTTCCTGAATAGCAGACATTTACTAAACTAATATTCATAATTTTATTGCAACAATTCTATTCAATGACTTTGATTGCAATACTTATTCCATCATTATCTTTTCTGTTAAGAGGAAAGATACTCACGGCAATCATCTGCTTAATTTTGCAGATAACGTTAATCGGCTGGATTCCCGCCGCCATCTGGGCAGTAATTTCTCTGCAAAATGAAAGAGCAGATAAACGCACCAATCGAATGATTAAAGCAATGCGAAAGAATGAGCGATAACATCCATCATTTTTTGATTTAATTGTTTACCATTTCTCTGTTTCCTAATCCTTACATATCCGACAAATAGGCTTTCAGCTCTCTTATTCCCCTCTGCAAACGTTTTCGGAAAAAATATCCATTCTGCTTTACCATAACGCTCACAGAAAGCAATTATATTACAGTACATCGCTTATCCACCTAATTGCTTGCCATGTCATTTGCAAAACCAAAACTGAGTTTCTGGCAGATCATTAACATGAATGTCGGCTTCTTTGGTATACAATACAGTTTCGGCTTACAACAAACTGCTGTAAACCCACTCTACAGTTTTTTAGATGCCAAACCTGAAGATCTTCCTTTACTCAACCTCGCTGGCCCCATGACTGGTTTACTCATTCAGCCGATTATTGGTGCACTCAGCGATAAAACCTGGCACCCCCGCTGGGGCAGGCGTAAACCTTATTTTTTAATTGGTGCTATTTTCTGCAGCCTCTGTTTATTCGCCTTCCCCTTCAGCCGTGCTTTATGGATGGCAGTTGGTTTATTATGGATTCTCGATGCCGCCAACAATACTGCTATGGAGCCCTACCGTGCATTCATTGCCGATAAACTGCCCGCCAGTCAGCGTGCCATGGGTTTTTTAACGCAGAGTTTTTTTACCGGACTCGGTATTACACTGGCCAATCTTTCCTTATTCTTTTTTCAGAAAATTATTACCGGTGAGTCTACCACTTCTACAGGTGAGCCGGGTATTCCCTACTGGGTATATGGCTCCTTTTTTGTTGGTGCCATTTGTTCCATTGCTTCCGTTGCCTGGTCGGTGATAAAAACACCGGAAATACCACCCACTGCAGAAGAGCTGGCTGCACTCAAAGCAGAACATAAAAATTTTCTGACCCCTTTTAAAGAAATATTTACGTCCATCATCCATATGCCAAAAACCTTATGGCAGCTTGGACTCGTGTATCTTTTCCAGTGGTATGCCATGTTCTGTTACTGGCAGTTTATTTCGCACAGCATTGCTCAATCTGTATGGCATACTACTGCAGAAGCCAATCAGAAACTCTATGAAGAAGCTGTTGGATGGACAGGTCTCGTAAACGGCTTCTACAATATCATCACTTTTCTCTCTGCTTTCGGATTGGTGTGGATGGCGAAAAAAATGGGTGCCAAGCAGGTACATATTGTATGCTTGTTGCTTGCCTCTTTATCCCTGTTTCTTCTCCCCCACATCGAAAACAAATATTATCTCTTTGCACCCATGATTGGTTTTGGTGTTGCCTGGGCCAGCATGATGGGTGTACCCTATATTATGGTAGTGGGTAGTATTCCGAAAGAGAAATATGGTGTGTATATGGGTATCATTAATATGATGATTGTGGTGCCGATGATTATTCAGACCCTTTCCTTTGGCTATATCTACAAAACCTTTCTCAACAGTAACCCCGCCAATGCCATCAGTTTTGCAGGCGCACTTTTATTGGTAGCAGCTTTTGCAACAATGAGAATGAGGGTTACGAAAAATGAAGAAGAGGTAGATATGCCGGTTAGTAGCGGGCATTAATAATTTGAAAATTTGGAGATTTGGAAATTTGGAAATGGGGTGGCTTGGGGTGTGTGATTGATTGGTAATTTTTCAGACTAACATTATTCACCATTGACCATTCACCTTTCACGAAAACTCACTACTCACTATATGAAAATTCTATGCATTGGAGAAGCACTCATCGACATGATCTGCACCGATAAGGGTAGCAGTCTGTCGAAGGGACAGCATTTTCTCAAAAAAACCGGTGGTGCACCTACCAATGTGGCCGCAGCCATTGCAGCACTGGGTGGCCAGGTTGAACTGGCGGCCAAAGTGGGCAACGACCCCTTTGGTAAACAACTCATTGATGTGATGCAGGAATTTGGTGTTTCTACGAGATGGATGTTACAGGACCCACATGCATTTACCACTTTCGCTTTTGTTTCCTTAATGGAAGATGGTGAAAGAGATTTTGTGTTCAACCGCGGCGCCGATGGTTTGCTTAACCGCGATGAAACAGAAGCCATTCCACTGGACGATATAGGCATCATTCATTTTGGTTCTGCTACCGGTTTTCTGCCAGGACCATTACAGGCTGCATACCAGGGCATGTTACAGAAAGCATTGTTGCAGAACAATATATTCATCAGCTTCGACCCTAATTACCGTCACCTGCTTTTTCCAAGCAATACACAGACGTTTATTGATCAGTCATGGAACTTTTTACAGTCCTGCCATTTCTTTAAACTGAGCGATGAAGAAGCCATGCTTATTACCGATACACATTCAGTAGCTGATGCAGCGGCTGTATTACTGGAAAAGACCAATGCAGTATTCACCATCACACTCGGCAAGGATGGAACCTTACTGGGTTATAAAGGAGCTACCTATACCATTGAAAGTATTGCTGTAAAACCTGTTGATACCACCGGTGCAGGTGATGCTTTTGTAGGAGCCGTATTATACCAGTTACACAATAAAACATTCAGCGAAATAATACAACTATCATTAATCAACTGGAAACAAATCATTCACAATGCCAACAAAGCCGGCGCCCGCACCTGCGAATACCTAGGTGCCATGGAAGCATTCAAGCATTTGAGCAGCGCAATCTTCGATTGAGCTACCAGCTACTAGCTGCTAGCTGCTAGTAAGATGTTTTACGAGAACTAAAATGAATATGCTAGTAGCTAGCAGCTAGCAGCCAGAAGCTAAAAATGTACAATTTCACACTTCACCAACGAATTACCCGCATCTGTGAGCAGCAGGGACTTTTGCTGAGCGGCGATGATCTTGGATTTTATACCAGACTATCTGCCAATGCAACGGCTATTGAAAGTTTGTACCGATCGCTGTACAGCAATCACCTGGCGGCTGATGCCCTGTTTGAACAATTGCTCATTACACTGATACGTGGTCATCAGCAAAGAACCAGAGAACTGCGTGCACGTGATGCAAACAAAGCAGCTAAAGGACAATGGTTTCTGAGTAATGAAATATGTGGGATGAGTTTGTATGTAGATCGTTTCTGTGGCAAATTGAACGACTTACCTGCCCGTTTACCTTATCTCGAATCGCTGGGTGTGAATTTTCTGCATATCATGCCCATTTTTGAGAGTCCGGCCGGTGAAAGTGATGGCGGTTATGCAGTTTCAGATTTCAGAAAAGTAGACCAGCGTTTTGGTACGATTGATGACCTGCGTGCATTACAAAAAAGCATGCAACAGAAAGAGATGTACCTTATGCTGGATATTGTGCTCAACCACACTTCTCATCATCATGAATGGGCCGTTAAAGCAAAGAAGGGTGATCCTGTGTAACAGGAATATTTTTATATGTACAACGATCGTAGCATACCCGACCAGTTAGATGCTACCATGCCTGAAATATTTCCTGAAAGTGCACCGGGCAGTTTTACCTGGAACAAAGAATCGCGTAAATGGGTGATGACGGTGTTTCACAATTACCAGTGGGATCTGAACTATACCAACCCCTCTGTATTGGTTGACATGCTCGACAATATTTTATTTTATGCGAACCTGGGTGTTGACATTCTTCGCATAGATGCTCCCGCTTTTATATGGAAACAATTGGGTACCACCTGTCAGAATTTACCTGAGGCTCATACCATTCTTCGCCTCATACATGAGTGTGTGGAAGTAGCTGCACCGGGTATGG
>DPWF01000291.1:0-3209 GCA_003526435.1 Chitinophagaceae bacterium
CAATGAAAAAAATTGGCTGGGGTGAAAACCTTCCCCGGAACATGATGAAGGAATGGAGGGAGTGGTGCCTGAGCAAAACCTATTTCAGATCTGCCATACTTAAGAAAACGAATCTGGATAAGTTTTATGGGTTTACCATTCCTATTACCTCCATCTATATGAGCGATGATGAGCTGGCAAATGATACAACAGCACCCATGATGATGAATTTTTTTCCGGATGCACCATCAAAAGTCTACAAGTTGCAGGTTGAGAAATATACCACCTGTAAAGTAGGGCATACAGGTATATTCAGGAAAAAATTCCAGGATAACTTATGGCCCTTGCTGGTAGATGTGATCAGTAATGACTGTAATACGGCAAATGCGGTGAACAACAGATTACGCTATTCACCGCACACCGGTTAAATAAATACTATTTGCCACCTGTAATTTCCGTAATCACTTTTCCAACGGCACCGTTGGGCATTTGAATACTTAACATGGCTGCAATTGTAACAGCAATATCTGTCATATAGTGCTCCTGGTTGCTTTTGCCACTCCGTATCTTCCATCCATACCAAACCAGTGGAATATGCGCGTCATAAGGATTCCAGACACTGTGGTCGGTTCCTTTGTTATTATCTTTAAACCAGTTAGGTCGGGGAATTACCTGTAAATCGGCACTTCTATAAGGGAAATAACCATTGATCAGACGTTCACGTATAGTTTGCTGAAGGTTTAATTCTCCAAGCTCTTCCTTATCCACCACACGGTAAATACCTTCTTCTTTTTCCATCATTGTGATGATCAATGCTTTGATTTCTTCAGTATCCAGTTTTAACGAATCAATTTCTTTGTGATTGAGGGCAAGATTATAATAGGTGGAATTAATAATACCGTTTTTCAGTTTATATTTTGACTGTAATTCTGTGTTCACCTTTCTTACAATGGTTCCCAATGGAATAGAGCCTCCGGGCAGGTTATGTTCTTTAAGAAATCCCGGCACATGAGCTGCCCCGTGATCTGCAGTAAGAAACAATAGATAGTTACCCTTGCCCACCTGTGTATCCAGAAAATTCAGGAATTGCTCAATATCTTTATCCAGTCGCAGGTAAGTATCTTCCAGTTCAATGGCATTGGGGCCAAAACTATGTCCGGCATAATCCGGAGATGAAATACTTACCGCCAGAAAGTCGGTCTCCTGATTCTTTCCCATTTTTTCATTTACAGCCGCAGCTTTTGCCATTTCAAAGGTATAAGTGGCTGCCTGTGGTAAGTGAGGGAATTTGTAATAGTCCTTGCCAATGAAAGGCGTTAAATCATAAGGGAATGTATTTTTCGGGCCAAGCTCCATGCGTTCGTAATCCTTCGCATCCCCCGAACTATGTGTGTAAGTATCAATTGGATAAAGTGTTTTCCATCCTTCTTTATAATAAGTATCCGGTAGTTTTCTGGCATTGAAATCTTTTACCCACTGTGGTAAATCGTTCATGTAATAGGTGCTGCTGATAAACATACCCTTCGATTCATCATACCAGTAAGCAGCATTAGCCGAATGTCCGGCAGGCAGAATGGCACCACGATCCTTAATAGAAATACCAATCACTTTACTCCTGAAATTAGTAGCCAGACGAAGTTCATCTGTTACCGTATTACTCACCAGGTTAAACGGGCTCATCTCTCCGTCATGACTGTCAGTACCCACTGTTTTCACCGATTTGTCTTCTACACAATACATGCTTTTTTGCAGCTTGCTGTCCCACCAGTTATTGCCGGTAATACCATTGATGGCAGGAACGCTTCCGGTATATACACAGGCATGTCCGCAGCCCGTAGCAGTAGGTGTGTAAGGAATAAAAGTATTTTCACAGCTAAAGCCCTGGTTCAGCAAACGGTTGAATCCTCCTTTTCCATAGCGGTTCTGGTAACGGTACAGGTAATCCCAGCGCATCTGGTCTATCATTAAGCCAACCACCAGCTTAGGGCGTGAAATACCTGAAGGGGTAGGATTTGTGCTGATTTGGCTAAAGCCCTTAGTGATAAAAAAGATAAGGACAGATATCAGGAATATTTTTTTCATGTGATCCGGTTTTGCTGAGTTGAAGCTGAATAATACGGTGTGAAGATAAGACAGCGTTAATAAATGCCCTTGCCCCTTCGCTATGAAAAGGTTATTTTTGCGGAAATTTAGAAACAAAGTAATAATTTAATAATATGGCAGACATCTTTGAGAAACTGGTTAAGAACTATGGTCCGATTGGTCAGCACCGTGAACGTGCACATGGTTATTTTGCTTTTCCCAAGCTGGAAGGTGAAATCGGAAGCCGCATGAATTTTCGCGGAAAAGAAATGATTGTATGGAGTCTCAATAACTATCTCGGACTAGCCAATCATCCGGAAGTACGCAAAACAGATGCAGAAGCTTCTCAGCAATTTGGTCTGGCACTTCCTATGGGAGCCCGTATGATGAGTGGTAACAGTAATTACCATGAACAACTCGAAAGAGAACTGGCCGAATTTGAATCAAAAGAAGATGCCATACTCATGAACTTTGGTTACCAGGGTATCATGAGCGCTATTGACGCCATCTGTGGTCGTCATGATGTGATTGTATATGACGCAGAAAGTCATGCCTGTATTATTGATGGTCTTCGCCTGCATCCCGGACATCGTTATGTATTCAAGCATAATGATATGGAAGACTGCGAAAAGCAATTACAGCGTGCCACAGCATTGATTGAAAAACAAAAAACCGGTGGAATACTCGTTATTACGGAAGGTGTATTTGGTATGGCCGGCGATCAGGGTAAATTGAAAGAGATTGCCGCACTGAAAGACAAATATGAGTTTCGTCTGATGGTAGATGATGCGCATGGTTTTGGTACACTGGGTACAACAGGTGCAGGTGCCGGAGAAGCACAGGGTTGCCAGGATGCAATTGATCTGTATTTCTCAACTTTTGCAAAATCAATGGCATCAATAGGTGCATTCATGGCCGGGCCGAAAATTATCATTGATTTTATCCGTTATAATATCCGTTCACAGATTTTTGCCAAGAGCTTGCCCATGCCCATTGTGGTAGGTAACCTGAAAAGACTCGATATGCTGAGAACCATGCCCGAGTTAAAAGAAAAACTCTGGAGCAATGCTATGAAACTGCAGAATGGTTTGAAAGAAAGAGGTTTTGATATTGGTAAAACCGATACCCCTGTTACACCTGTGTACATG
>DPWF01000291.1:3229-3517 GCA_003526435.1 Chitinophagaceae bacterium
GTGGTGTAGAGGAAGCAACAGCTATGGTGATGGATCTGCGTGAGAACTACCATATCTTCTGTTCTATTGTGGTATATCCTGTTATTCCAAAGGGGCATATCATTTACCGTTTAATTCCAACTGCGGCGCATACCGATCAGGATATTGAAGAAACACTGAAAGCTTTCAGCGAAACCAAAGCAAAATTGGATGCCGGTGCCTATAAGGCGGAAGCTATTCCTGATATGGCGGAAACGAAGTAAAGAAACAGAGGAACAGAGGAATTTCCAACTTCGAAGTTCAATATTG
>DPWF01000245.1:0-5061 GCA_003526435.1 Chitinophagaceae bacterium
GTAGCCCAGTTGCCCGGGTCCATATACCCCACACTAACAAGGTAAGCGGGTCCGAGATACGCCAGTATCCTTCGCCATCCTTTCCTGGGAACCGTAGTATCTACTGTTGCGTGTACCTCACTTAATGAAAGCTGATCTGCTGGTTGCTGTTTCATCTTATACTGGTTTTACAAATAAGACAGATGCCAGATCGCGACTGATCGTAACTACCTGCTGGTTCTTAATTTTTAATTCTAGCGAGCCGTCAAAATCAAATATTTTTTTTACCTCCAGTCTCGTACCCATCTGTAATCCTTTGTGTTTTAACAATTCAAGCAATTCAGATGACTGACTTCCCACTGCAGTAATTTCTACCGTTTTGCTGATAGGGATCCCTGATAATAGTTCCTGTTGCTGTGATGCCAGGCGTCCTTTACTGTCGGGTATCGGATCGCCATGCGGATCGAATTTGGGATAACCGAGAAAGGCATCGAGTTTATCTACCAGTTTAGTACTGCTGATATGTTCCAGTTCTTCCGCTACTTCATGAACTTCATCCCAGCCAAATTGTAATTTGTCTACCAGAAAATATTCCCATAACCGATGCTTCCTGATAATACCGAGTGCCACTTTTTTCCCTTCACTACTGAGTTTAACACCATGGTAGGGCTCGTAACTGATGATGCGTTTTGTTTTTAATTTCTTGAGCATATCAGTAACAGAAGCAGGGCGTGTCTGCAATTCGGCAGACAGTGCATTCGTAGAAACCATTTCCTGCTGTTGCTGGAGGTGGTAAACGGCTTTGATATAATTTTCTTCTGCAACTGTAAACATTGGTAATCTAAATTTATTTTTAGACAAACCTAAAAAATAAAAAGATAATCACCAAGATATATGTACTACTTCACCCGAAAACCCTATTTTTATTGCAAATTCTGTTCATGAAGCCCTGTCTGTATGCATTCATCATCATGCTTTTCATTGCCTGCAAGGATGAAAAAATTGATTTTTCAGGGGATGTACCGTTAAAGGCAGAAGAGTTTATGACGGCTTTTCCCAAGATTACAGGATCGTACCTGATGGCCGACTCGAATATTGCCCGTAAATCTGATACCACCAGGATTGGTTACAAGGCATTGAGCCAGTTTATTCCCGATAGCGCCATCAGCGTCTATATTTGTAAAGACAAAAAAACGGTGATCAAACCTGTAGGAATCATTGAAAAGGAGAAAGAAAATTACCTGCTCATTAATTTTACCAGACAGAAAAAAACAACATGTGTTGTTTTTGTTACCGATAAAAAACTCAATTACCTCGCATCAAAAGAATTGTTGACCAACCAGAAAACAGATGGATACTATCGTTTTGTATCGATCAACAAGGAACCAACTTTCATGATCAACAGGGAAAAAACTTCAGTAGAAAATACGTTGAAATTTACCCGATCGGGATGGGTGTATAATGATGCCGGTATTTTTATGCTGGTGGTTACCGACAGTAATGAAGACCCGGAGAAGACTGCTGTTATCAACCCTATTGACACTTTACCAAGGCTGAATAAACTGAGTGGCGAATATGTAAAGAACGAAAAAAATTACATCTCTGTCAGAGACGGTAAAGATGCCAATCACTATTTATTCTTTATTCATTTTGAAAAAGACAAGGCAACATGTGTGGGTGAATTGAAAGGCGAATTCAAATTAAAATCATCAGGCAATGCACAATATCTGCAAAACGGCGACCCCTGTATCATTGATTTTAAATTCTCGGGCAACTATGTAACAGTCAAAGAACAGGGAAGCTGCGGAAACCATCGCGGTATTAAATGTTTTTTTGATGATACCTATCGTAAAAAAAAGGAACCCAAAGCGAAGAAAAAAAGAACATCTGCCCCTTGAAATTGAGCATTATTATGGTATAACGGTGCGCTTCGAAAACGTTTGCAAACGCCTTTCTGCATTGAATCCTAACGATTGTTTGTTGAATTATGTTTTTCTTCCCACTGATTACCCACATCATTATTGTGTATGAAATACATTTTCTCAAATACCCCTATATTGCAAGCGCTATTCGATCACCAAACGAGCATTTATGAATTTTAGAAACTATCATGTCCCTTACCAGATCAATGAGCAGTATGGTAAAAAAGCTGCTTATTTTTCTATGGAATTTGCAATTCATCAACCTTTAAAAATATACAGTGGCGGTTTAGGATTTCTCGCGGGCTCTCATTTACGCAGTGCTTATGAACTAAGACAAAATATGATTGGTGTTGGTATCTTATGGAAATATGGATACTACGATCAAACGCGTAACCAGGACCAGACGCTCCAGGTTACTTTCATGGAAAAAATTTACAGTTTCCTGGAAGATACTGGCATCAAATTTCAGATACTGATTCATGAGCATCCGGTTTGGGTAAAAGCATTTTACCTTAATCCGGAAACGTTCAACAGTGCTCCTTTATTTTTATTGAGTACTGATTTACCTGAAAACGATTATGTATCGCAAACCATCACCCACCGTTTATACGATGCCAATGTTGCTACCAAAGTGGCACAGTTTATTCTGCTTGGCGTAGGTGGTGCCAAGCTGATTGATGAGCTAGGGTTTAATCCGGATGTTTATCATTTGAATGAAGCACATGGTATTTCATCAGCTTTTTATTTATTGAATAAATTCAAAAGTGTAGAGAAAGTAAAAGAGCACCTTGTGTTTACAACGCATACCCCTGAAGAAGCGGGTAATGAGAAACATGATATCTACCTCTGTCATAAGATGAGTTATTTCTGTGGTCTTTCTATTGATGAAGTACGTAAGATTACCGGTATTAAAGATGACCAATTCAATCACTCACTGGCAGCTTTACGTTTTGCCAGAAAAGCCAATGGCGTATCTGCCTTGCATGGCGATGTAAGCCGTGAAATGTGGAAGAACCACGAAGGCATCTGCCCAATTACCTCCATTACCAATGCACAGAACTGGCGATACTGGGCCGACAAACAGATGTACCGTGCCATGGAAGAGGGCAATGATTATAGCTTTGACGATCGCAAAAAATACCTGAAGAAAAGGGCTTTCGAAATTGTTGCCGATCAGACAGGTAAAGTGTTTAATCCAAATGTATTAACCATTGTTTGGGCCAGAAGGTTTGCTGGCTACAAGCGTGCTGATATGCTTACCTATGATATGGAGCGATTTGAAAAGATGTTGAACAACACCAAACATCCTGTTCAGATCATCTGGGCGGGCAAGCCTTATCCGGTTGACTATCCGGCCATCTCTCAATTTAATAATCTTGTTCACCTGAGTAAGAATTATAAAAATGTAGCAGTACTAATCGGATATGAGTTAGGATTGAGCAAACGCATGAAACAGGCGGCTGATGTATGGCTCAACAATCCGCGTGTACCCCGGGAAGCATCCGGCACGAGCGGTATGACAGCAGCTATGAATGGAGCAGTGAATTTCTCTACCGATGATGGATGGATTCCTGAATTTGTAAACCATGGCAATAATGGTTTTGTGGTACCCAAAGCAGACTATGCTAACATGACCGTTCATGACCAGGATGAATATGATCTGAACAAAGCATATGAAATACTGGAACAACAGATCATTCCCATGTACTACGATAATTTCGATACCTGGAGACAGATCACCAAAAATGGCATGAGAGATGTACGTTTCCAGTTCGACAGTAACAGGATGGCACATGAATATTATGAGATCATGTATAAGTAGGAAATAATTCAAAAATCAAAAGTCAAAAATCGGAAGCTGAAATTTATATTCTGGCTTTTGATTTTTGACTTTTGATTTTTGATATCTCCATTTCCCAACCTTTTCCCTTTAACTTTGTTTTTCATTACAAAGCGTTACCATGAGTAACAAAATAGCCATAGCCATTACAGGTGCCAGCGGTTCCATATACGCCAAACTGCTGCTCGACAAACTTGCTTTACTCAACGATCAGTATGAAGAAGTGGGTATTGTTATGAGCAAGAATGCCAAAGAAGTATGGAGAACAGAGTTGGGTAATGAAGATTACAATCAGTACCCTTTCCGCTATTTTGACAAATACGATTTCAATGCTCCTTTTGCTTCCGGCTCTGCGAAATACAATATTATGATAGTAGCCCCCTGCAGTATGGGAACATTGGGACGCATTGCATCTGGCGTAAGCGACGATCTGGTAACACGTGCTGCAGATGTTGTATTGAAAGAAAGAAGAAAGTTGATTTTAATGGTTCGCGAAACGCCTTATAACCTCATCCATATTAAAAACATGGAAACCGTAACATTGGCAGGAGGTATCATCTCCCCGGCAACACCTTCTTTTTATAGTCGCCCGCAAACCATAGAAGAAGTAGCTGCCACTGTTATTGATCGTATACTCGATCTGGCCGGATTGGAGACGCGGTCGTATAGGTGGGGCAGCAGTAAAAGTGAGTAGTGAGTAAATAGTTTCGCAATTACTGATTACTCACTACTGACTGCTCACTATTCACCATTCACGAAAAAGGCCCTGCCTTTCAGCAGAGCCTTTGTATTTGAGTACTTACCTTCTCTTATACGTTTGCGCTTTCACCCTCTTCTACTCTTTTCTGGAAATCGAATTTCAGTTTACCTGATTCTTTATCCAGGTCAGCAATCAACACATCTCCCTGTTTGATATTCATATTCAATATCTCTTCTGCCAAAGGATCTTCCAGGTATTTCTGTATAGCCCTGTGCAGTGGCCTTGCACCAAACTGTGCATCGTAACCTTTCTCAGAAATAAATTCTTTGGCGGCTGCGGTCAGTTCGAGTGAGAAGCCCAGGTTTTGTAATCGTTTCGAAACCCCTTTCATCAGGATATCGATGATGTTGAAAATATTTTCCTGGTTCAGTGAATTAAACACTACCACATCATCAATACGGTTCAGAAATTCGGGTGAGAATGTACGTTTCAGTGCTTTTTCAATAACAGCTTTGTTATTCTCCTCTGCATTCTGAATACGTGTAGCTGTTGCAAAACCAACACCATCACCAAATTCTTTCAACTGGCGTACACCAATATTGGATGTCATGATGATCATG
>DPWF01000245.1:5096-5250 GCA_003526435.1 Chitinophagaceae bacterium
ATGATCATGGTATTTTTAAAATCTACCTTTCTTCCAAGTCCATCGGTTAACTGACCATCATCGAGTACCTGCAACAGTATATTATAGATATCCGGATGCGCTTTCTCAATTTCATCAAGCAGTATAACACAGTAAGGTTTTCTTCTTACTTTTT
>DPWF01000245.1:5327-7586 GCA_003526435.1 Chitinophagaceae bacterium
CATGTATTCACTCATATCAATACGTATCAGTGAATCTTCTGAATCGAACATATACCTGGCTAGAGATCGTGCCAGCTCTGTTTTACCTACACCTGTGGGGCCCAGAAAGATAAATGTACCAATGGGTTTTTTAGGATCTTTCAAACCAACCCTGTTACGTTGAATGGCTTTTACCACTTTCTGAATCGCTTCATCCTGACCAATCACCATTCCCTTCATGTCTTCACTCATCCTGCGCAGTTTCTCTGTTTCTGCCTGTACCATTCTCTTCACAGGAATACCCGTCATCATACTCACTACTTCAGCAATATGTTCTTCTGAAATGGGATAACGTTTGTGCTTGCTTTCTTCTTCCCACTGGTTTTTTGCTTTTTCAAGTTCTTCACCGAGTCTCTTCTCCGTATCACGTAAAGCAGCGGCTTCCTCAAAGCGCTGGCTCTTGACTACCTTGTTCTTTTCGTTCTTGATGTCTTCAATCTTCTTCTCCAGTTCTACAATTTCTTCGGGCACATTGATGTTTTTCAAGTGCACCCTGGCTCCTACTTCATCCAATACATCAATTGCTTTATCGGGTAATAACCTGTCGGTCATGTAGCGATCACTCAGTTTCACACAGGCATCAATGGCTTCATCAGCATAACTCACATTGTGGAAGTCTTCGTATTTCGATTTGATATTATTAAGTATGATGATGGTATCTTCCACGCTTGGTGGCTCTACAATTACTTTCTGGAAACGCCTGTCTAATGCACCATCCTTTTCAATGTACATACGATACTCATCGAGTGTAGATGCACCAATACATTGCAGTTCTCCTCTTGCCAGTGCTGGCTTGAAGATATTGGATGCATCGAGTGAACCGCTGGCACCACCGGCACCAACAATGGTATGTATTTCATCAATGAAGAGAATCACATCCCTGTTTTTCTCCAATTCATTCATGATGGCTTTCATTCTCTCTTCAAACTGGCCACGGTATTTGGTTCCGGCTACCAATGCTGCGAGATCGAGTGATATTACCCTTTTATCAAATAATACCCTGCTTACTTTTCGCTGAACAATACGAAGGGCCAATCCTTCTACAATAGCAGTTTTACCTACACCTGGCTCACCAATCAGAATGGGGTTATTCTTTTTACGCCGGCTGAGTATCTGGCTCACCCTTTCAATTTCTTCCTCACGTCCTACAATCGGATCCAGTGAACCCGACTCTGCCAATTTGGTAATATCTCTGCCAAAATTGTCGAGTACAGGGGTTTTACTTTTGGCATTGGCACCAGCTTTCCCTCCGGCTTTTTGCTGCTGATATCCTGATGAACGTTTTTCTTCATCAAATTCATCTTCGCCTTCATCACTGAATTCGGCCCTGGGATTGGGTGGATTGGCCGACCCTACCATACCTAACTCATTGCGGAACAAATCGTAGTCGATATCGAACTGGTTCAATATCTGTGTGGCGATATTCTCTTTATTCTTGAGGATACTGAGCATCAGGTGCTCCGTTTCTACCAATGGGCTTTTTAATGCCTTGGCTTCGAGTACCGTTACCCTGATAACCTTTTCGGCCTGCTTGGTAAGAGGTAAGCTATTGATATTGGCAATATTTTTACCGGTTTTATCCTTCACTGCCAGCTCTACTTCTTTCCTTAATTCGTAAAGGTCTACATTCAGTTGCTTTAACACTTTAATGGCTGTATTATCGCCATCCCTGATCAAACCCAATAACAGGTGTTCTGTGCCAATGAAGTCGTTTCCGAGCCGCAAAGCCTCTTCCCTGCTGAAAGAGATGATCTCTTTAACCTGTGCTGAAAAATTATTATCCATAACCTAAATTGGATTTATACAATTATAACGAATATTTTTGAGCGAAGTTGTGCATCAGTTATTCACAGTTGTTAACCTAACCTCGCAGGAAATGGAAGTCAAAATTGATACCAAAGAGAAATTCACCGTTGTAACACCGGTAGTGCCACTTATTTCTGCCAATATAGCAGCAAAACTTGCTGAAACCTGTTCTGCTTATCTTGATCAGCCGGTTAAAAATATCGTACTTAACCTTGAGCCTGTTACCGAAATGGAGCCGGAAGCCGCCACTGCTATCGCCAGCCTTCAGCAGCATTTTTATGAAAACAGCGCCTCTTTTGTTTTATGCAACCTGAAAGAACCCATCGAAGCCGTTTTTGAAAAAGAGGAGCTACTCGATTTCATGAATATCACCCCTACCGAAAGTGAAGCCTGGGATATTGTTCAGATGGAAGA
>DPWF01000245.1:7655-12505 GCA_003526435.1 Chitinophagaceae bacterium
CGTTGATGTAGGATCTCTGATGTCAGATCGCTGATTTTTAAAATCACACATCCGACACCAGAGATCACCAAATTCTCCTGAATGTTCAGCACAGACTATTACCAGGTTTTACAGATACAACCCACTGCTTCCAGCGAGGAAGTCAGAAAAGCTTATAGAAGACTGGCACTGGAATTTCATCCGGACAAAAATAAAACGCAGCAGGCTTCAACACAGTTTGTGATGATTCGTGAAGCATATGCTGTACTGAGTGATCCTGTTCAAAGAAGGAAATATGATTTATCGCGTTTTGCAGGGCAGCCAACCAGCCGTCGTATTGCCACCACACCGGAAGAAGTGAGATTGATGAGCGATGAACTTGTGGAACGAATTAAAAGAAATAATCCTGACCGGATCAATCGGGATAAACTGGTGCTTGACCTGGAGGCAGTTTTATCTGTTTATCATATACAATTGCTGGAGAAATATAAAGATGCCCATCAAAATGAATTACTGGTAAACAATATACTCTTTTGTTTACAGTTTCTGGAATGGAACAACTGCATGCAGTTTGCGGATACCATTAAAGCCATTCATGGATTAAATCCTATTTCTGTTGAGTGCATTCACCATTTTATACATGTATACAAAAGAAACTATTACTGGAACAGGTATAAAATTCTGTTTGCACTTTTAGTGGCGATTATTACTTGCTTTCTGATTTACTATGCATAAAAAAGGCCCTTCGATGAAGGGCCTTTAAATCGCTATACAAAAACATATTATTCGTGTAAATAAGTAACCAAAGCACGTGCTTTCGTACCCACATTGGTTCTACCATCTCCTCTGTAAATCAGTGTATATGTTTTCTGATTACTGAAAGAAACGTTATTCAGCGTATCCAGGTTGTAAGTACTTCCCGGACGGCGAATATAGAGTGTATCATTCAACTGTGCATTATAGGGGAATGTCTGGAAGTTCGCCACCCCGCCCTGTGCTATGCTATTGAAAATAGCCGCATTTCTTCTGGTTGAAAATACGCTCACCATTAAACCAGCAGTATCAGTAGCAACAGCGTTTACAAAACGCAGGTTGAACAACCCTGCATTGGGCCTGGAGTACACATCAGGCAATAAAATCTTGGAAGAATCTCTTGCATTCTTTATTTCATCAGTAATTATCAGTGAATACTTCTGCCCTTTTGTAAATATTTTAGACAGTGTAGTCAGCGGAATTGAATCAGTAGTAGCAACACCAGCAACAGTGAGTTTGATGTTCTGCAAGCCGGGAGGCACTCCTATATAACCATTCAAGGTAGTTCCAGACGCAGGAAACAGTCCTCCGTATGTAATTAATGTTCCATTGACTTTCTGGTTATTAACAAAAACGTTAATAGAATCGGGAGCATTAAACACCTGTCTGAAATTAGGTGATGCATGAACTACACTCACAAAAGCCATATCCGAAGCTGAAGTAAATGTAGCAGTCTTTTCGGCCTCTTTCTCACACGCAATGATGGTCATCATCCCTGCAGCAAGTAAGGCTGTATATGATAGTATTTTTTTCATCTGTTAAATTTTGAGGGTGTGATTATTTCTGTGAGAACCAGGTTTCTTTTGTGTGATAATCCAGTTTATCGGCACCAATACGTATCAATTCATTCAAGTTCCAAACGTATTCAGAATTATAACGGGGACGCACGCGATACACTTTTTTACCTCCATTATCAACCCACATATTGATACCACTGGGTGGTGTAAAGCCCGTGTACACTTTCAAACCGGTTCCGGCATCTACATCCTCGTCGTAATGGTAACGACGCATATCGACCCATGTTTCGAGTGCATTGTAACCCCACAGTGCAATGTATTTCTGCAACATAATAGGGCTTAAAGTAAGTACAAGCGGATCTGCAGGTACTGCTGAGCTTGCCATATATGCAGCTTTGGTAGCAGGCGTAATTTCATTACCCGCCGGAATGTTTACATTGTATTTATCGGTAAGCATATCAAAATGCAGACTAACCCCCAAACGGAAAGCAGCCACCGCGGTTGCTTTATCTCCTTTTTTGAAGGCCGCTTCAGCTTTCATAAACTGAATTTCGCTTGCTGTCATGACAGGAAACTCAGCCGCATTCCTAAATATGAACCGGCAGGCCGCATCGTTAGCGGGAGATGTTGTTGTAGCACTCGTACCACCCCAAAAGTTTTCCGGACGATCATTTGCATTGGTAATACCTGCGTTACCCCTATTTGGCTCAAGACCTACGAAACCACCATTGGGATTTGTACGGAGCAAGTACCATCTGCGTGGATCAACCACACCGTTAAAAGCAGGATGTGGGTTGGTTCCATTCATCAGGTTTACAGAGAATGCTGCCTGACGCAAAGTACCCACATTACCTCTCAATGGTCCATAGAAATTAGAATTGGCAGATATGGTTTGCGCATATTTTAAAGTGGCATTATCAGCATTGCTGGTTATAGCCAGGTTAGCATACGCAATTACCGAATCGGCATTATAGGAAGTTTTATTGCTAAGGTGATTGAAGCTACGCGCCAATACACCATACACAAATTTTTTCCACTTGTTTACATCACCACCGTAAAAATACTGATCGCCTTTTGCCAAATTAGCCGGACTAACGCCATCACCTGTTTTATTGAGGTTGGCCAATGCTGTATGACAGAGTTGTCTCACGTAAGTGTACACTTCCTGAGGTTCGTCGTATTTGAAAGTGATCAGACTGGTATTGAATGCTTCTTTCAGGATTACCTCTCCATGATAATCACCCAGGGTTAACCAGCTCCATGCAAAAATGGCCTGACCAACACCTACGTAATCCCATTTCTTTTCTTCTGCCGCCCAGTCAATCATACGCATCAGGTTCTGGCCCAAATCGTAGTAATGAGCACGCCAGATAGAAGCGGCATTATCACTTACGGTATTGGTTCCACCCATCATATCATACGCATCGGCCTGGGTTCCGGCACTATTGGCATGCCAGTATTGCACATAGCGACCAGCAAAACGATTATCATTTGATGAACCATGACCAGCACCATTACCAACCATGCTGGCAAGAATACCTGGCAATAACTGCTCAGGCGGAACTTTTACATCGGCATTGGGATTGAGATAAGCTTCATCAATCTTTTTACTACATGATACGGCTATTACACTGGTTAGTGTAAATCCGATAAGCAGTTTTTTGAAAAATGTATGTTTCATAATATTTTCTTTGTAATTACACGATTAATTTGATTCTTTTTAGAAAGCAGCACGCAGACCAAAGTTTACGCTTATAGGTGTAGCAATGTTACCGTAGTCAAATCCAAATCCACCCACACCTCTTGTTGCAGATGTATTGGCACTGGTAGCAGGGTCTGCACCTGTATAGTTTGTAATCAGAATCAAATCATTTCCTGTAGCAAACAGGCTTAATCCTTTCAGGAAGCTAAGTTTACGAATGGCTTTCGCAGGGAAAACATAACTTAATGTAATGTCTCTCAAACGAACCCAGTTAACATCTTTTTCAATAAACTCTTCTTCCGGCATTCTTGTCGTGTAATAAGCCTGCAGGTTATACGGAGTGATTGCAATGGTGTTTTTAGTTGGAGTGGCTGAATTTTGTAATCCATCATTCAGTACACCATCTACTACTATTGTTTGTTTCCTGTTTTCTGTTCTCAGGCTTTTACCTCTGATGGTCAGGAACATTTCGTTGGCATTGAAGACATCTCCACCCACTTTAATATCCCATAAGAAACTCAGAGAAAAGTTTTTGTAACGCAGGTTATTGTTCCAGCCGATGGTGAAATCGGGGTTTCTGTCGCCTCTTACTTTGAATGCAGCATCAACCAGTGGTAATCCTGTTGTAGGTTCAATCAAAATCTGTCCGGCACTGTTACGCTGATAACCTGCTGCAGTGATACTTGTACTTGGACCACCTGTAATCAAACCACCACGGGCATTACCGAATACCCATGTATCTGAGATATAAAACTCAGGTACGTTAGCTGGTAAACTCAGTACTTTATTACGCATTCTGTTGAAGTTCACGCGGGTAGTCCATCCAAAGTCTTTCTTCTGGATAGGTGTCGCATCAATGGCTACTTCAATACCTGTATTACGTGTTGAACCTACGTTCAGCGTATTCAGTACGAATCCTGTACCATAACTAGCTCTGAAGTTTTCTGCAATCTGCTTTTCATTGAGTGTGTTATAGTAAGTAACATCCAGATTGATTTTGCTATTCAGGAATTTAAACTCTGCTCCCACTTCATACGTCTTCTGAATTTCTGGTTCCAGGAAGAAGTTGTTGTTGGAGAAGCCATATGCAAAACCGCCACCACTTGATGTTACAAAATTGAATACTGACTGGTTAGCATAAGGAGAGCTTGATCTGGCTGTTTGTGCCAATGACCCTCTCAGCTTAAAGTAATTCAGTACATTTCCTTTCTTGATAAAAGGAAGGATATCTGACATAATGAAGCTTACACTTCCCGCAGGGTAGTTATAGCTTCTGAATTGTTTAGGGAAGATAGATGACTCTTCAAAACGGTGTGAATAGGTTAAGAATGCCAGGTTTTTGTAATTCAGGGCAAACTCACCAAAGAAAGCCACCTGACGGCTTAATACATAGTTAGGTCCACCATTACGTATGGCATTGTTCAAACGGATACGGGTAGCAGGGTTTGTGTTGTTGCTATCCATCCCGTTTTTATAATTGCCTTTCAAGCCAGAACCAGATACGGCATACATTTCTGTACGGTAATCCTGCCACATGGTACCCACCATTGCGCGACCATTAAATGCACCAATGGTTTTACGTGCAGTAGCGGTAATGGTATGGTTATATCCTTTATAAT